>CANJDY010000099.1 GCA_947472635.1 Chitinophagaceae bacterium | reverse complement strand
TGTGACCGGATAGTTTCCCATTCTTTTGCTGTAATTCTAAACATAAAGTCTTCAGGGAACCGGTAATTATTCCGTTTTACAGCCTGATTAAGAACTTTGGTTTCCACCTCATACAATTCAGCTAAATCAAAATCTAGCATTACCCTTTGCCCCCTTACATCAAATATCTTGTTCTGTATTATCTGTAAACTCATTTGGTTTTTTTTAATTGTTCCGTTCTTATACTGCCTTTAAATGGTTGGCAATGGTGGCCTGTTTTAATTCACGTTGGGTAAACTTTTCTTTGATGCGTTCGGCTATTCCCTTTGGTGTTTCCCGTATGTATTTGTAAAAAGATTTTTCGGTAGTGTGGCCACTCAATGCCATTATTTCGCTAATTTCTAAATCCCCGGCCTTGTACTCATTTGTGCAAAAAGTTCGCCGGGCGGTATGGCTGCTGATAAATTCATATTTAGGTTTTACGATTTTAATATTCTTACCGCCCGTAATTTTATGAATGGTTACTTCTTTGGCCAGTATTTCGCATTTTTTGCAAACCTCATACAAATAATCATTGTAATTTTTGTTTGATATACCGGGAAGGGTGTAGTTATACTTTTCCAAAATATCAATCACCACTTTCGCCATAGGAATAATAACCTGTTTGCCACCTTTGGTTTGTAGCAAGTCAATCATGCCGTTTGAGATGAGCTCGGGTTTAACCTTCGAGAGATTACTATGCCGTAACCACGTGTAACAACCAATAACAAACATTGTACCAACCCCCTATAAACTGGATTAATTGCCAAATGATCTACAATAAACATATCGAAATAAAATAGTTTATTTTTATAAAGCAGAAACGGTAAATATAGAATAATGTCAGCCACTAACAACGCGCAAGCGCAATTCGGCCATACAGGAAAAAACTTGATTCCCAATTCATCCAGCCAATACAGCATTTAGATGGTCAATAGCACCGAGTTTTCCAGCAAAATAGGGGAAATGAATGTTCAATCAGAATTGGGTTCTTGGTTCTCAATCATGCCCACCTGTATCTGAGAAACAAACTCACTATATAATTTCTGTCTGCTTTGTACAAATAAATCTTTGTTCTTAAGCACTGCTGCTTTAATACTCAATTGAGACTCATCTAACTGGGTTTCAAGCAAATCGTCAATTGAAAACAAATACAACTCTATTATTACCTTGAGTGATGAAATACCCTTTGGTGTAGCCAGGTAGATTGCACTTTTTTTAGTTCCTCTTGGATTTAGTTTGTAAATAAGGCCATCATTGGCCAGGTTAGCCAGACGGCTTGCCAACACATTGCTTGCGATTTTTTCTTTTGAATTTAAAAACTCTTTTACCGTAGTTTTTCTATGAAGCAGCATATCTCTTAAGACCAACAAAGACCATTTGTCGCCCAAAAAATCAATTGACACCGCAATTGCACAAGTAGATCTATGGTGTGAATATTTCAAATAATCATTGCCTCTTTTACAAAGATACGGACTGAGTAAAAAATGATACGTTAAAATCTGAAATAAAAAAATCTAAACAAAAGCAGATACAAATTGAATTTGGCTGGCACAAAAAAATAGAGACCTCTATAACTAGAAGTCTCTACAAAATATATTTTTGAAAGAAGGTTACTTTTTGGGGGCGTCGCCTGATGCGGATATTTGACTTCCATTATAGTAACCAACCTGCCTAATTATCTTGCCTTCATCATTGAAAGTATGTGATACGTGATAATAAATACTAAATTTTTTATTATTGCTTTTATTTCTCATTCTCATAGACCACCAAGAGTCAACGACAGAGCCGGGTCCTTCATGATCTAACATGTCTGGATATCCTTTTTCATCAATACCGAGAATTTCAAATTTTGAAATAAGATTTTTATAATTATTTTTAAAATCATTGATACCAATAAATGTACCGTAAGGAAGATTAATATCATCAATTCTTGCAGTAGATTCAAAGTCAACAAAAGCCTCTTCAATTTTACCTAATTCTAAATTTGAAATATGCTTTCTTACCTTAACAATATTAGGGTGATTTTTATACAAAATGCCATTTGTTAATGTTTGAGCAGATTCAGTGTTTTTTTGCAGCACGGCCATATTGGTAGAAATCATAAGGCTTTTAACTTTAGTACCTTCTGTATTTAAATTAACGACAAAATCACAGGGCATTAAAATTTTAAATCCAGTATTTTTATTAATGCCATAAAAAAAATCATATAGATAAATTGCAGTGCCGTCTTTTTTGTATTCAAATGCATCTGGATAACTTTCTCCCCTACCTTTTATAGCGAAATTTAAAAGATTCGCATTCCAATACTTAGCCTCTTTTATATAAGCGATTCTATCTTTTCCTTTATAATCCCAATCAGTATTTAAACTATTAAAAGCTTTAAAATCATCCGTGGTTAATTTGGAAATGGCACTTGAATCTGCATTTACGTAGGCCTTGATTAAATTTTCGGCGACATCGATACCAGGATGTTTATCATAGATAATTCCATTGTCATTTTTTTGAGCAAATGCCCCAAAAAAACTTCCTAACAATAATAGATTGATAAGGTGTTTTTTCATTTGTTTGTATTTAAAATGCCTACTCTAGTTGGTTTTCGGCTTACCCCAGTTTTAAAATACGCTATGCAGGTACCTGGGCAAAAATTTGATCTATGCTAAATAGGATAGCAACAAAGAACAAGGTTGTTTTTTTCACAGGTTGGTTTCTAAGTCTAACGTACCACAATGTAGCATTAATTAATTCTGTTTAACAATTAATTAATTATTGATACACTTTTTAAACAAAAACTGGTGATTCCTTACATTAAAACATCGTTTTAGACAAAATTCACTTGATTTCCAAGGCTGGGCGGCCTTACAAAGACAAAATACTAGCCGTATTTTCAGAGAGATTTAAATCTACTGTACTGTGGAGAATAGATATCGCCGGGGTTTTGCAACATTCCTGCCGATACATTGTAAGAGGGAGCCTTAGGCACCTCTATTTACTTTTTCAACACCAATGGCTTCGCCTGTTTTTGCGCCTTGAGTGCCAATTCAGTCGCTAAAAAACAATGTGCTTGCGTCATAGCTGTCTCCGTTCGGTTGATCAAGTCATCAACAAATAAGGGACCAAAAGGAAGCGTTTCATTATTGCAATCAATATGACGCATCTCTTGCTTGTTGACCAAATACAAATGATTGCCACCTTTGTTTCCTGATGCAACATCTGTGTTTTTACGCACTTCCATATACCCCTCGGTACCTAAGATGGTTAGCCTGCCATCGCCCCAGGTATCCAATCCATCGGGGGTAAACCAGTCTACCCGAATATAACCGGTGCCGCCATTGCCTTTTAGCATCACATCTCCAAAATCCTCAAAATTTGGATACTGCGGATAATGAACATTCCCCGTTTGCGACATTAAAATTTCGGCTTCCGTGGTACCCGTAAAATGTAAGAACTGGTCAAACTGGTGAGAACCAATATCGGTCAATATTCCTCCAAATCTTTTTTTGTCGTAAAACCAATCCGGTCTACTTCCATTATTAATTCGATGCGGTGCTAGGTTAACGGTTTGTATTACATTGCCAATGGCACCAGCCTTTACGAGCTCACTCGCCCTAAGGGTGGCCTTGTTTTCAAAACGCTCGCTGTACATAATGGAATAAATACGCTTCGTTTGTTTTTGCACTCTTTTCACTTCAGCCAATTGCTCCAAACTAATAATGCCTGGTTTATCCGTTAAATAATCCTTTCCATGCTGCATCACCCTTATTCCTAAAGGAGCACGCTCGTCCGGAATGCCGGAGCTTAATACCAACTGAATGGAAGGGTCTTCCAAAATTTCATTTTCGCTTTTTGCCAGCTTAGCCTCCGGAAATTTTTTAAGATAGCTAGCAACCAATTCAGGCTCTTTGGCATATAATGCCACCAACTCACCCCCGCCTCTTTTGATAGCCTCCGTCATAGAATGAATATGACTGTGATTGATATTGATTACTGCGAATTTGATTCGATTGGGATAAACTTTCATAGGACTAGGTTTACGAATGTTCTCTGCTTTTATTTTGTCTGACATAGCTCCAAACAAAAGCATACCGGACAAAGCGGTTGTATTTTTAATAAATTTTCGACGATTGGAATTTGACTGATCCATATTGATATAGTTATTTTATAAAAATTACTTTTAAAATTTTAAAGGGATTACTGCGCTATCAATTTCAATAATTGATGCAACTGAATACCCTGCATTTTTTGAAATGAAAAATTGATTAATTTTTCAAGTGGTCATCCTTACTCCTAGCAGTTGCTTTCGAATAATCGAGCCCCTTGTATTGATTGGCAATGAATGTAATGCCCTGTAATAAATGATTTTTAAAAGTGGCCTCCTGGTAATCTGCCTTGTCGTGTCCTAAAGTGGTAATCCAAATATTACCCCCTTCAAATTCTTGACACCAAACTGCTGGGAAAAAATTTGCGAAAGATCCGGCATTGGTTGAGATGATATCAGCTGGAGATTTTTCAAGCGTTGACAGGTCATGGGCCATCAATACTTTTATTCCGGGATAAAGTTGCTTTCCAAAGTAGCATTCATCTGCTTTGCTCCAAATAGCCGGTACACCTTGCATAGATGGATGGAAAGGGGCAATTTTTTTTATACTGAATACCTGGAATTTCGCATGCGATGAAAAAGTTTCGCCAATCATCATTTTAAACCAAGTCCAGTTTCGCTCTGTACCCGTAACGGAATGAATCCCCACAAAACCGCCTCCCGCTTCAATATATTTTCTGAATGCAAGCCGCTGCTCATCATTGTCAAATACATCATTGTTGGTACTGGAAAAAATCAGCAGGGTATATTTTTGTAAATTTTCTTCACTGAATACGGAAGGGTCATCTGATACATCCACCTTAAAATGATTGGCTTTACCCAACTCCTGCATACAAATTACTGAAGCTGCTATATTTTCATGCACATATCCCTTTCCGTTTTTGGTATATACCAACACGCGACTGTTTTTAAGTTTAGTAACTGCATTCGATGTTGAAAGCGAAAATGGTAAATTTATTTCAGGTGAATGGATGACTTTACATACTAGCAAGGATGGGCTGGCGAAAACTGAAGAAGATAGCAGCAATATTGCATTTGCTAAAATAATAGAAATTTGAATTTTGTATTTCATACAACAATATAACTTTTAGTTTATAAGATGATTTCAAATTAACCAATCACGAAAACGATGCAGTGACAAATAGAATTTTCAAAAGTAACAATGAAAATGCAAAGCAAGTACTGAAGATAACCTATTTTTCATTTACCCAATAATCTGTAAATAATTTGATGGATGCTGGCTTCTAAGAACCCCTATTTCCCTAAGCAAAGGGTAAAGTCCTAGGCTAAGTTCCCCATTGAGTTGATTCAAAAAGTTGATAAAGGCCTACTATTGACAGAACTGAAATAAATCTGTAATTTAAAGGGATTGTTCAACGTAGCTAAATTGTATACAAATGGAATTTCTAAAAAAAATCGATGCGTGGAGTGCAAAACATTATTCTTCCTGGATATTAATCATCAGGATTACCTTGGGGATTTGCCTTTTTATCAAAGGATTTGAGTTTATCAGAAATATTTCACTTCTTGAAAAAGACATAACAGCCATTTTTTTAAAAAAAAATGCCTTCTGGCTAACTACTATCATCCCCTGGCTCCACTTATTAGGAGGTGCAATGATTATTGCAGGCCTATTTACCCGACTATCTTCACTTGTACAAATCCCTATTTTGCTGGGTGCTATTTTTATCGTGAATGCCAAAAAGGTTTTTTTTTCAAATGAAGCTGATCTACTTTTTTCCATTGTAATACTAATACTGCTACTCTTTTTTTTACTTGAGGGAGGGGGTCGTTTTTCGCTGGATCACTATTTTTCGGAGCCTGAGAATGAGTAAACAATTTATTTAATTCGCTACATTTTGCAACCTTCATTCAATTTGATATTATTTAACTGCAAATGGATCTGAAAATTTTAGCTCCGTAAGAATGGTGTTGTCAGTAAGGGTATTTAGAAATGCCATCATATTGGCTATATCAGCTGTTCTTAAGAAATGTAAGGGGATAGCCTGTTTGCCGCTTCCTGGATTGCCTGCAGCAAACATCGCCTGGGCGTTGGCCACAGTTCCATTATGAAACAAATTGGACCGAATGCTAATATTGCGTAATGACACAGATTTAAAATTTCCCCTGCCATTAATTCCTAGGTCACTTGAATCAGAAAGTCCGAAGTTAGTTGCAGGACTACTGGTAATAAACATAGGCGGCGTATGGCAACTGGCACAGGTTCTATTCGCTGGTACCGTCAAAAAAAGCTGTTCGCCAGCAGCTTCAGCGGTCGTGAATGATTCCAAGCCCTGCTTTACCCGGTCATATTTAGACTGATAGGTAACAATGCTTCGTTCAAACTGGGCCAATGCCTTTGCAATCAATACAGAGTCGATCAAAGTACTTCCAAAAGCCTTTTGAAATAGAGACGGATAATAAGGTAAGGCCTTCACTTTTGCTTCTAATTGTGCCAACGTTACATCCATCTCTACATGATTTTGAATGGGCTGCAATGCCTGTTTTTCTACTGAAACTGCTCTCTCATCCCAAAACATCTTACCCGATTGGTAAAAGCGAATATTCAATAGCGACATCGAATGTCGGCTAGTGGTTGCTCCATCCAATCCTCTACTCAACGCGATGGAATCACCGAAAGAATTTTTTTGCTGGTGGCAGCTACTACAGCTAGTGGTATTGTTTCTGCTTAATTGTTTATCATAAAACAATACCCGCCCCAAATTGGCACCTGCATTGGTTATTGGATTATTGGAGGGCATATTATCGGTAGCGGTAAGGGCAGCCTGAACGTGCGCCGGATACGTATCCAAATAATTATAAGTAGTGAATGATATAATGGGCATGGTCGCTTTACTGCTAATAAGCACGCTGTCATTTTTTGAGCAGAACTGAAAAAGGATAACCAGAAGGAATAAAGCGGTAAGCGTGATTATTTTTCGCATAAAATGACATTGCAGGTTTAAAAATAATTTTTCAGATATCGGTAGGACACTGATTGAGGGAATAGGTTTAATTTACTTCCGCATCAGCCTATCTCAACCCATTCAATTCACATTTATTTAACCTTTACATCCATTTTTTTCTACATTTCTATTTAGTATAATTATATTTGCCACCCGATGGGACAAAAGAAATTACAGCGTTTTGCAGATATCAAAAACTTTTCCAACGTATTGGAATATCCAGTTGCAATGCAGGGGAAATGGAATTCATTTTTTAAAAATGATCATCCTATTGTATTAGAACTAGCATGTGGCCGAGGGGAATATACCGTTGGCCTATCTGCCCTTTTTTCCGAAAAAAATTTTATTGGTGTAGATGTAAAAGGCAATAGGATGTACATCGGAGCAAAAAAATGCCTTGATACAAATATCACCAATGCTGCCTTTCTTCGTACACAGATTACCTTGCTCACCGATTATTTTACTTCGGCAGAAGTGGATGAAATATGGATTACTTTTCCAGATCCCCAACTGAGGACTTCCAAAGCAAAGAAAAGATTAACTCATCCAGCCTTTCTGCGGCTTTACCAGCAAATACTTCAGCCAAATGGTTGTATCCATTTAAAAACAGATTCACCTAAGTTATACGCTTTCACCAAACAGGTGATTGAATTGTATCAATTACTACTAGTAGAGGATTGCAACGATGTATACGCCAGTAATCCAAGCGAATCGCTTAGCATTAAAACCCATTACGAAGCCTTAGACATTGCCGGCAGCAATACAATTTATTACCTCAAATTTCAATTACCTGCAACCATTCCCAATCTAGATGACCAATTGCAGCTGATGCTAAAGGAAACCGAAAACCAATAGTCACTACCCCATAAAAAATAATATGGATAACTTAGTAGAGGGAGAAGATTTTTATTACAATGAAGATGGCTATGTGGTGCTAACCCAAAAATACCATTTGCAAAAAGGGAACTGCTGTGGAAATGGCTGTAAACATTGTCCCTATGACTACTGCAACGTGGCTGCCGATCTAAGAAATGAATTACTCCATGCCGCAGCTAAAAATAAATTGTAATGCATGCAAAAGAAAAAAGCCGCCCATAACGATCTGCCCTCCCCAAAAAAAGAATACACTTTTTTTAAGGATGTGCACGAGGTGGTAAGGCAGATCCCAAAAGGAAGGGTAAGCTCCTATGGGGCGATTGCCCGTTACCTAGGCACTGGCTTATCTGCTCGAATGGTTGGTTGGGCAATGAATGCAGCGCATAATACCCATCCACCAGTGCCCGCACACCGGGTGGTCAACAGAAATGGCATGCTCACCGGCAAAGGCCATTTTACCCCTCCTACTTTAATGGAAGCACTATTAAAAAAGGAAAAGATCATTGTAAAAGATGATAAAATCATTGGTTTTGAAAAGGTATTTTGGGATCCGCTCATTGAATTATCCCTATAATGAATATTGTTTACAGGCTCACCAACTAAAGAACCGACAACAGTTTGTTACTTAAATGCTCAAATGCGATTTTTGGACTTACTTTTACAGTTCGGAACAG
>CANJDY010000098.1 GCA_947472635.1 Chitinophagaceae bacterium | reverse complement strand
CCATACCTGAATTTTCCGGGAGCAGTCACAAAAAAATCTTTTCAAAAAATGAAAAAGAAAATTTTATGGGTGACTGCTGTAATTATCAGTAGTCATTTGTCTGCACAAGAAGACAGTACAAAAAATCTCGATGCATTGGTGGTTACTGCCACCAAGTTCATCGTTAAGCAATCCCAAACAGGGAAGGTGGTGAGTGTAATTGACCAAGCAACGCTGCAGCGCAATGCAGGAAAAAGCTTGACCGAAATTCTCAACTACCAGGTAGGGGTGTACGTAAATGGAGCCAACAATGCTTTGGGCACCAACCAGGACATTTTTCTCCGAGGCGCATCTTCCGGCAATACGCTTATTTTATTAGATGGTATTCCTGTAAATGACCCCTCGCTGATTAGTAATTCATTCGACCTCAATAATATCAATCCTGCTCAGATTGAGCGGATTGAAGTGTTGAAGGGGGCACAAAGTACTTTATGGGGCAGCGCAGCCGTTGCGGGGGTAATCAATATTATTACTAAGAAGGGGACCGCAAAAAAAATGAGTCCTTCTGCAAGTATCTCCTATGGCAGCTATCAAACATTCAAAGCCAATGCGGGAATTAGCGGAAAACTAGATCAGTTCAATTATAACCTTTCCTATAATCATGTTGGATCCAAAGGGTTTTCTTCTGCTTATGATAGTACCGGTAGTAAGGGTTTTGATAAAGATGGTTTTCAACAAAATAGTTTTCTGGCAAACATAGGGTATTCAATCACCCCAAAATTGGCCATCTCCGCTAGTTCTAATTATGTGCAATACAAGAGCGACTTAGATGCCAGTGCTTATAAGGATGACAAAGATTATACGGGAGTCAATACCACTTTTATTCAAACAGCCGCCATGGTGTACAAGACCAGTAGGAGCGACTTTCATTTTACAAATACACTGGTTACAACGAAGCGAACACTTTCCGATGACAGTGCCAGTGTAGGGGGCTTTTCGAAGTATTCAAGGGGCGAGTACAATGGGAATTCTTTTGTATCGGAGTTATTCGCAAATTTAAAATTGGCTCAAAAGTTATCCCTGGTAAGTGGGGTGCAGCGCATTGCCCAAAATACCGGACAATCATTTTTTAGCATTAGTAGTTATGGCCCTTACCAGTCTGCTTTATCCAGTGAAATGGCACATACTACTAATTATTCTGTGTATGCATCTCTGTTGCTTGTAAACCTTAAGGGTTTCAATGCGGAGGCTGGTGTGCGTTACAATAAGCACAGTATTTATGGCAGCAATGCTACTTACTCTTTTAATCCATCCTATAACGTAGATGCTAACACGCGCATATTTGTAAATATTTCTTCGGCGTTTAAAGCGCCTTCTTTGTACCAGTTGTATAGTGATTATGGCAATAAACAATTGCAGCCGGAAGAAAGCAATAATTATGAGGCTGGAGTACAGGTGCTCAGCAATAGCAAAAAAAATTCAATGCGGATAGTAGGGTTTAAAAGGGATATCCGGCAGCTAATTATTTTTTATACCGATCCTGTTACTTACGCCGGTAATTATATAAACAAGGATACCCAAAATGACCTTGGCTTTGAGCTGGAAGGAACGGTTGCTATTGGCAAAAAAGGGAGTTGGGTTAATAATATTACGTATGTAAATGGAGTAGGGACAATGGATAACCAAAAAGTAAAAAACTTTTATTTACGACCTAACTTTAGCTTTAATAGTGTGTTAACCATCCATCCAACTGAAAAACTTATAATAAGTCCTTCGTTTCGTTTTGTTGGCAGTCGGCTGAAGGGAGAGTATGACGAAGGACCTGCTAAGTTACCTCAATACTATACCATTGATTTGTATGCGGGGTATACTATTACAAAGCAGTTTCGTGCATTTGTAGACCTCAGGAATATAACTGACCAGCGGTATGTGGATATTGTAGGCTACAATAGCCGGCGGGCGAATATTAGTGTTGGAATAAATTTTGTTAACTGATTCAGGGCAATTGATAATTTTTAATTGATAATTTAGTAGTTACAACCAACTTACAGCAGATGCGCTTTATCTATTTTATCTTTATTGTATTGGTTTGTTTTTCTTTTAAAGTGCATGCCCAGCATGTATTTAGGGGAAAAGTGGTGAGTGGTGAGGAGGCGAAACCGTTACAAGGAGTAACCCTTTCAGTTGATAAGAAAGCATTGGCTGTTACGGATGCCAACGGTCTATTTGAGTTTAGTAGTTCTTCTGACCAGTGCACGATATTTTTTTCACATATTGGATACGAGTCTTTATCAGCCAGCTATTCCGCAAGGCAGCAAAGGGTGATTGTATTGTATGCTACCCATGATGATTTGTCTTCGGTGACAGTAAGGGCTTTTGAAAAAAATACCACCTTAAAAAACTTACCCGTTACCGTTACAGTATTGGGTAAGGCTGATTTGGAAAGGTATAGCAATGCATCTATGCTGCCTGCCATCAATACGGTTCCAGGTGTAAAGATGGACGAGCGGAGTCCGGGTAGTTATCGATTGTCTATACGAGGTAATTTGTTGCGCTCACCCTTTGGCGTTAGAAATGTGAAAGTTTACTGGAATGGCATTCCCTTTACTGATGCAAATGGAAATACATACCTCAACCAGTTGGGCTTTGGTAATGTGGGTAAAATAGAAATCATCAAGGGCCCTGGCGGAAGTATGTATGGTGCCGGTACTGGAGGAGTGGTGTTATTAAATAGCAGCATAGCGGGGTATAGGGAAAAAAGTATTTCGTTCAATACAATGGCAGGAAGTTATGGCCTAGCAGAAACTAATTTGACCTATCGAAATGAAACTGAGCATGCGAATAGTACGCTGCAAGTATCGCACCAGCAATCTGATGGATGGCGAAGCCAAACCAATACGCGAAGGGATATTGCGAACTACACAGGTAGTTTTATTATCAGTCCAAAGCAAACCATCTCTACCAATATTTTTTATAGCGATTTGTATTATCAAACACCGGGTGGGCTAACGCTGGCACAGCTTACTGCTAATCCTCGCCAGTCGAGACCCGCAGCGGGAGCCTTCAGAAGTGCTGCCCAGCAGCAAGCAGCATTGTATATTAAAACGATGTATGCAGGTTTTGCCAATGAATACCATTTTTCTGAGGCCTGGAGCAATACCACTAGTATTTATACATCAAGCACGCGTTTTCGCAATCCTAGTATTCTCAATTACCAACGAAAGACGGAGCAGGGAATTGGAGGCAGAACGGTTACCCAATTCAAGCACAAAAATTTTCAGTTACACATCGGTGGTGAATATCAATATGGGTTTACTGCTACGCGAACTTTTGGTAACCAGTCTGGATTAGCTGATACATTGCAGTTTGATGATGAGATATCCGCCAAGCAATACAATATTTTTTTACAGGCCGAACTGGAGATTACAAAAAATTTACTACTTGATGCGGGGCTTAGTTACAATAATTTTAATTATGGGTTTACGCGGCTCAACAGTAGGCCGGTAAAAGATATTCAAAAGAATTTTGATCCAGTAGTGGTGCCAAGGATTTCACTGTTGCAAAAAATTGGTGCCAAATATAGTGTATACGCTACTGTTAGTAATGGATATTCTCCTCCTACCATCGACGAAATAGTTCCTTCCTCCGGCGTTTTCAATAATTTACTGAATGCTGAAAGGGGTGTCAATTATGAAATGGGTTTTCGGGGAGAGTGGATACCCCATCAATTATATTCGGAAATAGCGGCTTACCTTTTTCACCTAAACAATACCATCGTTACCCGAAGGGATGCTGCCGGGGCGGATTATTTTGTAAACACCGGAAAAACGGAGCAGCGGGGAGTGGAGTTATCCCTTACTTATTATCCCATTCGAAATTCCGTTCAATTTTTGAGGGAACTAAAATGCTGGTCTAGTTTTACCTTCATCGATGCGGCCTTCAAAACCTATCAGCAAGGCGCTGTTGATTATTCGGGAAAAAAATTAACCGGCACATCCCCCAGCGTGATGGTAGCAGGGACCGATGCGGTTACTAAAATCGGTATTTATGCAAACCTTACGTATAGTTACACCGGTCGCATTCCTTTGAATGATGCCAATAGTGTTTTTGCCAATTCTTATCAGCTCTTCTATGGCAGGGTGGGCTATAAAAAAGACGTAGGAAAATGCATCAAAGGAGAAATTTATCTTTCGTACGACCACTCTTTCAATACTCCTTTTGGCTTAGGCAATGACCTCAATGCTTCCGCCAATCGGTTTTACAATCCTTCAGCATCTGAAAATTTTCTAGCAGGGATAAAAATCCAATTCAATTTATAGGGCTTGCCAGACGGTCTTGGGCCTTTTACAATTTGAAAATGTATCTTTGCAAAAAAATAGAAATAGTGGATTTCAGACAGATTGCCATCAAGGAAATATTAACGGTATCATTTACGCTGTTTGCGGTGATTGATATTGTGGGTAGTGTACCTATCCTTGTATCGCTGCGCAATAAGATGGGCGGCGAAATCAAGTCTACCCATGCTACCCTCGCTTCTGGTGCTTTAATGGTCTTGTTTTTGTTTATAGGAAAACAATTTTTGGACCTGATGGGATTGGATATACAATCTTTTGCGGTAGCAGGTAGCATTGTTATATTTATCATTGGCCTTGAAATGGTGTTGGGGCACGATTTTTTCAAATCAGATGGAAATCCAAAAAGCGGCAGTGTGGTTCCCATTGCATTTCCGTTGATTGCCGGATCAGGAACCCTTACTACAATCATGAGTTTGAAGGCAAATTATGGCGATGCCAACATTTTTATCGGTATTCTAATCAATTGTATTGTCGTCTATATTGTATTGAAATCATTGAAATGGATAGAAAAATTTTTGGGCGTCAATGGAATGACCGTGATAAGAAAATTTTTCGGCGTAATATTGCTGGCCATTGCAGTAAAGATCTTTGGAAGTAACATCTCGCATTTCGGTAAATAATGCAATTACCGGCCTCGTAGTACAATGGATAGTATAAGGGCCTCCGAAGCCCCAGATTCAGGTTCGATTCCTGACGAGGCCACTTTTTAATGAATCCGTTTATTTGAATTCTATTCAACCTAAATAAACATCCCATGGCCAAAAATTTCGGATTCTCTTTTTCATGGAAAAGAGCATTGGGCATAACCGCCGCCAAATCTAAATTTGCAAAAGAAACAGGCATTCCAACCAGCAAGTCGGGTGTGGAAAGAAAACTGGGGAGTATGCTGCTGAAATTTTTATTTGGCAAAAAGTAAATCCCTGTCAAATTTTATGAAGCCTGCGGATACTTTCTTACCCTCCATCAAATGCATTTTTTGATCTCCTCAAGGTATTCCTTCAGGACCCCTTTTATCTCCTCATACCCTTGCGACTTTTCGTTTGTGCCTTCGCGTAAGTAAAGGGAACGATTTACCTCCAGCATAATAGATTGCACCCGCTTATCCAAACGGTAATACCTAGAAGGAACCATTGAACCGTTATAAGGCCAATCAATTTCAACTGTAAATCCCCTCTCCTTGAAAAAATCGCTGGAGAACTCAACAAGCCCTTTGGGTGTATGATAGCTGTCAGTGCCAATATTAAAATCGGGTCGATTGGGCGCTTGGTTTTGGTCGCGGATAAAGGGAAGATTCGTGAAAGAGTGGCAGTCCAAAATGGTGGCTTTTGAATGGTTGGCCAACTGAAACTTAACCGCTTCCGCCAACAACTGGTGATGCGGCCAATAGTACTCCTTTAAAATTCGTTCCCTAACAGATTGAGTCAGTTCGCGCATTACAAGGCCAGTATCAGTTTGCTTATAGAGCGCACCCATTCCTAATTTAGACATTGGTTCATCTTTGTCATCGGCAAACCTTTCCACATCACAAAATACCCTGGAGAACGGCGCCTTTACCATTATATCAGTTGCCGAATAAAAAAGGTCGTCCGTATGCCAGTCAGTTAGCTTCAGCATTTCTGCTTCTAATAAATCATCTCCAATTTTATAGCCATCCTTGAATGGAATGATGAGCGATGCGTGTGGAATATGTACAATCAATGGTTGCATAGTCAGTAATTTTTGTAATTAAATAATGCGAAGCAGAAAAAATTAGGCATTTTGCACATACTCATGCCGGCATTAAAAAATGGCATCAGGTATTTTTTATACGCCGCGATAAGTGGGTGCATTTCAATTTTTATTAAGCGTAAAAATTGACAATTGAAAATAATGCTTGGGTCAATGCAATCACTATAACTTGTCCTTATCAGGAGGCATAGCCCCAACAATCTGGATAGCTTTTGGTGGGTGTTTTTTTAAAGTTCCCAAGCCATTGAGATAAAGCATCTGCTTTATTGTCATACCTCTTAATTCCTCCATTGTATATATCCTATAGCTTTTAGCCGTGCTTGGGTCTTTTTTATTTTCTTTCATAGTAATCTTTTACGTTAAAAATTTTATAGTAATCATAATCAGGCCTCTCTTTATATATATCTGTACAGGTCAGCCAAAATAAAATATTTCTTTGGTGTTCGTCTAAGTTATCGAATACAACATCTAACTCTGTATCGTGCCTCTTTTAAACATCATTCATTCTCCTTGTAAACTTGTATGCCTCTAACAATTTATCGAGCGTTTCAAGGTTAAATCTAAATTTATTTTTATGAGCAAAGCAATAGGGTATAAGGTAGAACGGAGCGTGCCTCTCATTTACAAGTATTGCTGCCTTGTTGGCCAGCAACGTATCGTTGATTTTTTTTAATGCATCTGCTCTTGTGAATTGCACATTAGATTGTGCATTAGTTTTAAAGTATACTAAAAGAAGAAATAGAAAAAATGTTGTAATTTTTTGAATTTGAAACATGGCGATGATATGTAAATGGTTAAAAAATCACACCAAGAAAAAAAGAGGGAATTTACATTTTAGTTTGACTGTAAGTCCTCATCATTTTACCACCGTTTGAGTTGTTGCTCTCGGTTGGTACCCATTGAAGGGTTCTTGATGATATCGCAAAGGTAAATGGGTTTTATTTACTATGCGATGGTTTTGCTTTTAATTAACAACTGAGTCGAACAGTTGGTTTCTTTAATATTATGGAACTTGGGTTTGGGGCAACCGAATCGGGCTTTGAGTTGTGGTAGATTAGCTAAACTACATTAGCTGCCTGCACAATGTATATTGATTGCACAACTGAATACATTCCCTGTTCCCCGCTACAACACAATGCTCCCTGTTTACAGCAGTTTTTTTCTGTTGCGCCCGGCAAACATTGACAACTGAATGATCTGTCAAGAAACTGTAAGAGAAACTCCGTTTATTTTTATAGAATGCTCAGATATTTCCAAGATTTGTTCAGTGTTTATTTCCTGCAACTTGTGAAGAATTGGCAAATAAAGTTTGGTCATAAACAGTTCTTTGGTAGGGTACATGTGTTGAATTTCGGGGTGTTCATTGTAGTATTTGTCAGTTAGCGCTTTGCCTTGATAAGTGATTGTGACGGTTGGTAGAGGATACATGATTTTATATGTTTTTATATTTGCACGCAAAAAAACTGCAACAATTGAAATTGCAAGTTAGATATTTTAGTGCAGGCGATTTAGTCCTTTGTTTTGCCTTTGGAAGGGTTGACAATCACGACTAAATTAATTTTTAGATAGAAATTCATAGTCCGACAGAGATTGCGGAATACAAGAACCAATTCAGCAAACCGGATGAGCAACTGGTAAACCGCCTGGCCACCCTATAGCAAATACTCGACAAGCAGTTGATATCCGAAGCCAAATTTGTTCTTTGGTGGTTCTCATGCCTGTCCGTTGTATCGTGTATTAAAATTGCCCATAACTGTTTATTCAACGTAATTTTTATTGTTTGATAAATTCTACCCGTCGGTTTAATGCTTTATTAGATGGTGTATCATTGGCAGCAACAGGCTGTAATTCTCCTCTACCATCGGTTTCAATAATAGCCGCATCAATGCTAAATGTTTTTACCAACTCGGCTTTTACTGCTGCAGCCCTTCGCTTCGACAAATCAAGATTTGCTGCATCGTTTCCATCGGCATCCGTATGGCCGATTATTTTTATTTTAATTCCTGCATTTTCAATAAGTATATCCGCTATCGTTTTTAGCGTAGCATACGATTCTGGCTTTACTTTATCAGCATTAACATCAAAATAAATACCATAACTCACCAATTTACCCTCTGTAATAAGTTTGCTACGCATATCCGGATTGCCTACCGCTACTCGTATATTACTTACCATTGCGGCTCCGGCTTCAAAGCGTAATCGATCAATTTTAATACTAGGAACTGGAAATGCTTTGGGTAAATCGAACATTTTATTCTCGTTTAAGTATACCCTTACCCTAGCCTTTTGAACCCAAAAAGCAATATGGTATTTTTGATCGAGTTTTTGGTAAAATTGTTTTTCTTCTCTTGACCCAGACAGGCCTAGTCCTTGCCCTTCGGTTCCATTAATATGGGTACTGTAATTTGGTCGTCCAAAATAGGCACAGTCAAACTTAAAACCTGCTTTTCCCGGAGCGCTACCATAATCGAATGACTTAACATTCACACTTTGAAGCAGCCTCACTTCATATCCTGTCATTTGTTGGTTTTCACCTTTAATCGGTATCACATCAAATTCTATCGTATAATTTTCAGGCAAGGAT
>CANJDY010000097.1 GCA_947472635.1 Chitinophagaceae bacterium | reverse complement strand
TTTTAACAAGGTGGCACCATTGACACCAAAATTGGTCACTTCAAATTTTGCCCCTAGCATGGCCTGTAGCTGTGCAGGGTAAGCATTTTTCTCCCGGTTGACCATTGCAGCTCCATAGGTAATACTATTGCCAATGCATGCAATCCGAATTGGTTGTGCATTTATTGAGAAGGTTATTGCAATAAAATAACTGCATAGGAGTTGCTTACTCATTTTTTATTTTTTACGATTTAAAATTCTACTTTGTATTTTAGTAGGTACTAGCTATTAAATAATTTGTTTGTTACTTCATTCATTTAATTACTACAGTTGAATGATTCTGATTCAACCTATTTCCCCACATTCCATTGGTAAACCCTTTTTAGTCCAGGCATTTGTTTTAATTTCTCTATTCCCAAGTTGGTTACATTGGTTTCATTTAAATTCAATGATTCTAGGTGATGAAGTCCGATAAGTTGGGGAAGAATTTTATCAGTCAGTGGATTTTTTTCTAACCTTAATTTCTCAAGATTGGTCATTAGGGGCAAAAAATCAAGTTCATTTTCTGTTAGT
Source organism: Chitinophagaceae bacterium (assembly GCA_947472635.1). Next base: position 8,121 of record CANJDY010000097.1, on the reverse strand, counting down.
CTATTATTGGAGAGGTTTAGCCAAATTACATTTTTTGCGATGGCGCGAAGGTTGGCTTTAATTGAATTGATTGTGACACCTGAGCCGGAGGGTAATGTGATATCTAGCATGACGGGTTGGTGGAGCATCACCCGAACGTTAACGCCTTTATTTCGAAGACTGTCTATCAGTACTGTATTGAAAACGGTGGGTATAGCTGGATTGATTTGTCTATTTTCTTGAGTTATTCCATTTTCATTGGAGGCTCCGGCTAATCCTAAAAAAGCAGCTACTTTTATTTGAATGGGCTGAGTGTTTTTTAATTCAGCTATTTTTTTTCCTTTCGTTGCCATTCCTTTTTCAATCCACCATTGAATGATTTCGACCTCTGCTTTTGTTAAGGGAGTTTTCCCATCAGCAGGCATGTATTTTTCATTAGAGGGGTCTAATGTAATGCGGTTATAGAGTTCACTTTTATTCAACATACCTGCAACTACTGCGGGACGGCTCTTTCCCCCTTTCAATAAGGTTTCTAGGGTTTGAATGGATAATTGACCTTTCATTTTCCCCTCCCGATGGCATTGCCCACAACGCTGAATCAACATAGGTTGCACTACATCTTCAAAAAGCATTGCTTCTCCTACATTGGTTGGTTTCTTTCTTTCCTGTTGTCCTATAATTTTCAAAGAAAGGTAATCCGGACCATGCGTAAGGCTACCTCCTTGGTGCCCTGTGTAAATCATAATAATAAAAACAATCAGACTGAGAGAAGAGAATATCCAGCGATTGATTAAAAATATTTTTTTTACAGCATCGAGGGTTAAAAAGAATAACAATCCAGCGGCTACTGCAAGGGTGATGCCTGCAATTTTGTGATTACTCATTTTTAAAAGGTCGTACTCTCCACTGAGTGATAATATATATCCGAAAATACATGACAGCACTGCCGTAGCAAAGCCCAAACATAAAGTGGCTTGAACGGAAGTTTTGAGCTGCTCGAATTTTTTGAAATGCGAAAGCAGTTCAAAAAGTATTGCCAGTGCCAAAAAACCGATTGGCAGATGAACAATCAAGGGATGCAGGTGTCCAATAAAAGTAGCAATATTCAACAGCATCATTTATACCCGTGTTAATTTGATAGGAGCTGATTGATTGGCATTCCACTGGCAGACGTAGATACTCTTATCTTCATCTATACACACATCGTGGCAATGTTGAAAAGTTTGATCAGTCCCCTGCATGGTAGGCTGTAATTTATCCGATTTATAAACGGGCGCATTTCCGCCTGGATTAGAAATTACTTTATTATTATTATCTAAAATGGTTACAAAGCCACTTGGGCTGCCTATCATTTTCCCTGCTTGATCATTTGACCAGCAAACCCCTGCATAAAGATTTCCATCATTGGGAACGGCCCTGCAAACATACATTCCTGGGGTGTCAATGCGGTGAAGAAATTTGCCATCTAATGAAAATACTTTAAAACAATTTTCTTCTCTTGAAGTGCAGATGAGTGTTGGATTATTTTTGTCTCTGTAATCAATAGCAACACCATGGGCGCAGTGAAGGTTATGGTCTGGATTGGTATTTTTAGTTCCACCAAAATGCCTGATGTATTGACCCCTGCTGTTGTATTGAATGATGTAATTAGATCCATATCCATCTGCTACATATATATCACCATTGGATGCTACTGCAGTTTCGGTAGGCCTGAAAGGTTCATTGTCTTTATAAACACCAATGGTGTTAGGATGTCCAATCGTAAATATAATTCTACCTGTTAAATCCGTTTTGATTACTTGCCCTGCCTGTGCGATTGACTTTCCAGTTCTGTCTTGGTAATAGCCGCAGTCCACTATCATTAAAAAATCTTCCCCACCTTCTTTTGAGATGGTTAATCCATGACCTCCCGGCCATGCTGTACCCCAGCTGTCGAGCAGCTTTCCTGATTTATCAAAGATTAAAATATTGTTGTGAATATTGTCACCAATCATAATAAGCCTGCCCTTACTATCCTGCACCATTTCGTGGCAGTTGAGTAGTGGGTTACTATTGACACCAATTTTAGCCCAGCGCTTATCCACCTTGTACCTAAATTCTCCCTGCCCGATAATGAGCTCTTCGGGTTGAAGGTTCTTATGTAAAATTGAAAAACCAGCACTTGTTTTGCCAACAGTTAGTGCGGAAGCCATCGATGAGTTTATTAGGAAATTTCTTCTGGAGATCATTTTTTTATTTTTTTAAAAGTTAACGTTATTGGTGTTGGGTTTAGATGTTTAGTTGTTTAGAGGTTTAGGGGTTTAGCTTCTTTCATTAACTTAATATATCCCTTACCACCTTGCCTTCTACATCAGTTAAGCGGAAACGCCTGCCTTGAAATTTGTAGGTAAGTCTTTCATGATCTACTCCCATCAGGTGGAGCAGTGTGGCATGAAAATCATGCACGTGCACCGGGTCTTTAATTACATTGTAACTGAAGTCATCTGTTTCTCCATAGCTGATACCTGGTTTTACGCCAGCCCCTGCCATCCACATGGTGAAGCAACGGGGATGGTGGTCGCGGCCATAATCATCTGCTTTCAGTTTTCCCTGAGAATAAACCGTTCTTCCAAATTCTCCTCCCCATATAACCAATGTATCTTCCAGTAATCCTCTCCTTTTTAGATCCTTAATAAATGCTGCCGTTGGCTGGTCAGTATCCTTACATTGCTTGGCCATGCCTTGGGGAAGGCCACCATGGTGATCCCATCCTTGGTGGTATAGCTGTACAAATTTTACATCTTTTTCCAATAACTTTCTTGCGAGAATACAGTTGGCTGCATAAGAACCTGGGTCACGGCTATCAGGGCCATATAGGTCAAATACTTCATCCGTTTCATCAGCGGTAGACATTACCTCAGGTATAGATGTCTGCATCCGAAAGGCCATTTCATATTGGGCAATACGGGCTTGTACTTCCGGATCTCCATAGGCATCATTTTGTAGGGTACTTAATTTTGACAGGTATGCTAGCATTTCCTTTCTGTCTGCACCATCGTATCCGTCAGGGTTATCAAGATACAGAACGGGATCTTTTCCGGATCTAAATTGAACTCCTTGGTGCTCGGAGGGCAAAAAGCCATTGCCCCACAATCTTGAATACAAAGGTTGATCTTTGTTTGCATTTTTTGAAACCAATACAATAAATGTAGGTAGATTTTTATTATCCGACCCTAGTCCATAGCTCACCCAAGAGCCAATAGAAGCCCTTCCTGGCAATTGATTGCCGGTTTGAAAAAATGTAATGGCGGGGTCGTGATTGATTGCTTCTGAATGGATAGATTTAATGATACACAAATCATCCACTACTTCAGCTGTATGCGGAAGCATTTCACTTATCCATGTCTGCGATTGTCCGTGCTGGTTAAATTTATAAATGGATGGTACAATTGGCAGGATACTTTGACTTGCACTCATACTCGTCAGCCGCTGTCCTTGCCTTACAGAATCAGGAAGCGGTTGCCCAAACATATTTACCAGTTTAGGTTTATAATCAAATGTTTCAAATTGAGAAGGGCCACCGCTCATAAATAAATACACCACCCTTTTTGCTTTAGGTGCAAAGTGTGGAATAGCACGAAGAATTTCTTCTTCCAGTGATGCGGAGGAGCCTTCGGCAGCCATTGCACCTGCGGCTTTTCCCCATACCGTTTTTCCAATCAATGAGCCAAGCGCTATTGCGCCAATGCCCAACGATGTTTTGGTCAGAAAATTGCGCCTATCCAATCCCTTGTTTATTTGATCCAATTCGGGCAAATGCAAATTGAATGGTTCATTGTGATGATCGCTCATAATTTATCTTTTTGTTAGGGTAGCATCAGAGTTGGCAATAACACTGGCCACCACCGCATTGGCTGCTATCAATGCAGGTTCAATATTTTTATTTACCATAAACTGTCCCGCAGCTAACCAGCCTTTCGTTTTGTTTGTATTTGCCCTGAATTTTTTTAGCTCACTTAATTGAAGGGCTACTAATAGTTCAAGCTCCGGTTTACTAGGGCTAAGCCCGGTAAGTTTTCTGTAAATTTCTATAATGCCTTTTCTCTCATCTAGTGCAGTAGCCATTTGCTGACCCATTTTTTTTTCTGCTTCTACAAATGTTGGATCATTTAGTGTTACCAATGCTTGCAGCGGAGTATTGGTTCTTTGTCTTCGGGCTACGCAGTAACTTCGAGAGGTAGCATCAAAAGTGGACAACGTAGGGTTAGGAACAGATCGCTTTGCAATTACATATAAACTTCTTCTGTAAACAGCATCACCTGAATCGGCTTTATAGGTCGTATTATTAATTTCCCAAAGCCCATCTGGCTGATACGGCTTAATACTTTTCCCCCCTATTGTAGGGTTTAGTAATCCACTTGCCATTAAAGCATTGTCACGAATCATTTCAGCAGTCATGCGAACTGCCGGTCCATGAGATAACAACCTGTTTTCTGGATCTTTTATTTGAATGGATGCAATTGCTTTTGAATCCTGTTGATAGGTAGCTGACATCACAATCAGCTTGCAAATTTTTTTTGTATTCCATCCCGATTCTCTGAAGGTTACTGCCAGCCAATCCAGTAAGGCTGGGTGACTGGGTAGTTCACCTTGGTTGCCAAAATCCTCTGCAGTTTTAACAAGCCCGGTTCCGAAAAAATTTTGCCAGTACCGGTTCACTGCCACCCTTGCAGTAAGGGGGTGGTTGGGATCCGTGAGCCATTGGGCAAGTCCATAGCGATTCTTAGGTAGGCTTTTTGAAAATGGAAGAATAGCGGGAGGGGTATTGGGAAAAACCTCTTCACCAAAATTGTCGTAATTGCCTCTCACTAGAATAAATGTTTTCCGGGGATTAGGTGCATCCTGCATTACCATTAGTTCCTTTATTTTTTCTACAGAATCTGCCAGTGTTGTTCGAATTTGTTGTAATTTATTTTGATCTGCAATAACACCTGTATCGATAGCGGATAAATAATAATTTCGCAAAACACTGACCTCATTGGTCGAAAGCTGTTCGGGTTGTTTGGTTGCAATGGAAGCCCAGTTGCCCTGCCCTGCAATAATTTTTATTTCAAAATCTGTTAATGCCCTATTATATACTAGAATATCATCTACTTTTCCTCCCTTAAATCCAAGCCCTCTGTCCCAAGCACCAATTTGAAGTGCGGGTTGATTTTTTGAATGCATTAAAATATCTTTCGTCAACTGATCCATCGTTGTTTGCAGTTCAAGTTCAATTCCATTTTGAAATAATTTCAAACCACTTGCTTTGGAGGAGCCATCATAGGTCATCGTTAGTTGAATCCATTGATTACGCAGCACTGGCTGCTGCGTAATTCTCGAAATCATATTGGAGGGGGCTGCATGGGACATATTTACGGTAAACCGATTGTCTTTAAGGTACAAATGGTAGCCACGGTAATTATACAAGCGCTCTGCAATACATTTGTGAAAAATGACACCTTCTTTAAAATCAGCTGGGATTAACAAACTTATGGCAATACTAAAAGGGTCCGATTTGCTGAAAATACCGGCCGAGGTAAGATCAAACCATTGATCTCCATTTAGTACTAAGGCTTTTCCATTGTCTCTTTTTTCAAGCACAGGTTTGTCTGCCGATGAACTGGAAAGTTCTTTTTTCATTGCACCAGCTGCTTTGCTGCCAATGCCATTTTTTAAAGAACCGTTGTTAAAATTGTACAGTGCCTGAAGGCCGTCTTGAGGAATCAGTTCCTTTATTAACTGTTTGTATTTTTTGTATTGTAACCAATTTTGAAAACCTACACCAGAATTTTTTTTGGTTTGTATCAGTTTTTTTTCTTGGCTGCTAACATCATTTTGAATAAAGCGAAGCATGTTTTCTTTTTCCTGAGAGGGAAGTAATATGGTGGGAGAAGGCATTGCATCATCGTATGAAATTTGTCCTGCTTCTTTTACTTTGTTAAAAAAGCTGAACATTTCATAATAATTTTTTTGTGAAATAGGATCGTATTTGTGATCGTGGCATCTGGCACATCCAATAGGAAGCCCCATGATAGCAACTCCAGTGGTGTTGGTTCGATCAATAACATATTCCGTTTGAAACTCTTCATCAATAATTCCTCCTTCCATATTCTGCTGGTGCAACCGATTGAATGCTGTGGCAATCATCATTTCTTTAGTAGGATTCGGCATCAGGTCACCAGCAAGCTGCCACTGAATGAATTGATTAAAGGGTAAGTTTTTATTGAACGCATCAATTACCCAATCGCGGTAGGGCGACATGTCTCTTATCCTGTCTACAGTGTATCCGTGAGAATCTGCAAAACGGGCAAGGTCTAACCAATCGACGGCCATTTTTTCACCATAGTGTGGCGACTGCAACAATCGATTAACCTGCTTTTCGTAAGCATTGGGAGAATTATCTTTAATAAAAGCATCTGTTTCTTCGATAGTAGGTGGCAGCCCTGTAAGATCAAGTGAAACACGTCTCAATAACAATTCTTTTGCAGCCCGTTTAGACGGCTGTAATTTTTCCAACTCTAGCGTATGTCCTATAAAATTATCAATCGGATTGATTGCCCAATCCTTGATTGCAATTTCTGGTATCTCTTTATTTACGGGTTTAACAAAAGCCCAATGCGGTTTATATTCTGCTCCTTGCCGAATCCATTTAATTAGGATGGCTTTTTCTTTGGGTGAAAGCACAAGGTGGGATTTGTGAGAAGGCATCCTATATTCTGGATCTTCGGAAATGATCCGGTGAAACAACTCACTCCCATTCAAACTGCCTGGGTCAATAGCCACTTTGCCTGGACTTTCTGGAAGCTGAGCATAAGCAAAGGATTGAATATCTAGGCGGAGACCAGCTTTTTGCTTAGCCTTATCAGGGCCATGACAGGAAAAACATTTGTCAGATAGCACAGGTTTTACATGAAGATTGTAATCCATCTTCTCTGGAAGTTGGTCATATGCAGCTGCAACCTCTTTTGGTAATTCAGGCTCACATGACACCAATTGCATTACTGTAATCAGTATTATTATAAAAAGGAAATTCTGATTTAACCGTTTCATTGAAAAAAAAATTTACAAAAGGAAATTCCTAATTCCTTACTTCATCTGGAATATATGTCATTGTTATTTTTCAACCAAATTTTCATCAATCTGGTAAGCTGCTAATTCACTTAAAAGCGGCGTTTCCTTTGCCCCATCTATTATTATCTCTATCAAGTTAGCTGAAACGGAAGGAAAACTAAGGATCCGATTTCTTCCAATCGTAGAGCCTTTGATTTCTTTTATTACTAAACCTTTTGTGTCTTTCAGTTGGATTCTAAAATTAAAAATTCGCTGCCCCAACTCAATGGGTTCACACAATTGAATAGCATTGACAATAGTAGTGCTGCCTAGTTGAATGGTAATAGCAGCAGTCGAACCAGTTGATAATGTTTCAAAACTATGTTGCTTTTTATCCGTAAGCTGAATAGTAGACTTGCCGGAAATATTGTTTTTTATAATGGTACCTTTTTTTAATAAAAGGTTGGCACTAAAATTACGTTCCTTCAATTTTTTAAAGCCTACTAATGCTGCCGAATCATTGGCATTAATTAGGCCAGTGCGGTCTGGCGGAATGTTTAATAATAAATTAGCACCACGACCTACAGATTTAAGATATAGGTCAAATAGGGTTTCCGGAGTCTTTACTTTATCATCTTCCTCTTTGTGATAAAACCAACCTGGACGAATGCTTACGTCACATTCGGCAGGTATCCATTGCTCGCCAAACATATTTCCTCTGTTGAGTGTATCGGTAGAAGGGCCGGCTGCACCTGCAGAAAACCCAGTTATATTTAGTAAATTCCAGTTGGTGGCACCTGCAAAACCACTCTCATTGCCCACCCACCGTATATGGGGACCTACATCGCTAAACACCACTGTATTAGGAGAGCGTTTTTTTATAGTATTTCTAAACAATTCCCAATCGTACACTTGTTTCTTTCCGTTTGGACCTTCACCATTGGCTCCATCCCACCAAAATTCCCAAATCGGTCCATAGTTGGCAAATATTTCTGTCATCATATTTACAAATACTTGGTTGTATTCTGGCGTTCCATAGTTAGGATGGTTACGATCCCACGGGGATAGGTA
>CANJDY010000096.1 GCA_947472635.1 Chitinophagaceae bacterium | reverse complement strand
TAAGTTACACAATTATACTACCTGTCATATCATATTTATGAAAACGATCGACGATGTTCACCAACAGTTTGCAGCCTTTTTTAATAATGAAACATTGGCTCCTTTTGCCTATTTACTCTCCAAAAGGCTACAGGAAGGACATATCTGTATACATCAAAATGACCCAAACCTCTTTAGCAACGAAATACCCTATCCTCCACCCTTTAAAACGAGTGATTTAAATAAATCGAGCGAGTGGGTAGGCAAAAAATCAGCTACTCGCCCTTTTATATTACACAAAGAGCAGCTCTACTTTCACCGCTATTTCAACTATGAAACCCTTGTATTAAAAAAAATCGGTGCACTATTAAATACCGAAACGGCAGTAGTGCAGGAAAGAAAAGATGAGTTGATGAAAATAAAAGGGTTGGTACAAACACTGCAAGCCACCTACCCCATCGGCAACTTGCAGGAACCAGATAAAATTGACTGGCAATTTACAGCAGCTATCCAAGGTACACTTAATAATTTTTCCATCATCACCGGAGGGCCTGGAACAGGAAAAACCACCACAGTGGCAAAAATTTTAACCCTGTTGTATACCATCAATCCATTATGTAAGGTGGCACTGGCCGCCCCAACAGGCAAGGCTGCTATGCGCATGGCAGAATCGCTGAAGCAAACAAACTTGTCCATTAGCCAACCAATCAAAGATTGTTTCAGCCGTTTAAACCCTAATACCATCCACCGGTTATTAAAACCCATTCCCGACGCTATTTATTTTAAACACCATGCGGAGAATCCACTTCCTTATGATGTGGTGGTGATAGATGAGGCGTCGATGATAGATGTAGCGCTGTTTGCAAAATTGCTTGATGCCATCGATCCTAACACAAGACTCATACTGCTCGGTGATAAAAATCAACTGGCCTCAGTAGAGGCTGGCAGTATGTTTGGAGACCTCTGCAAAACAATGGAAACACTTAATCGATTCAGCAGTTCATCAGCCGATTTTATTAACCTGCTGATGACCGATCAGGAACGAACCATCACCCCTAATTTCATAGCATCACCCAATCATCCGCTGGCAGAACATATCATTGAATTACAAAGAAGCCATCGGTTTTCCAGCACAGGGGGTATTGGAAAATTAAGCACCGCCATTATCAACAACCAGGTATCTGTACTGAATCAATTAATTCAGTCCAACAATGACCCCGCTGTAATTATTGACATCAACCATGACACTGCTTTATTTGAATCCTTTATTGAGGGATACAGCGCCTACCTCACTGAAACTGATATAGCCATCGCACTACAAAAGCTTACCCAACTTCGTGTGCTATGTGCCGTTAGAGAAGGGCCACAGGGGCTGTATGCCATTAACCAGTCAATAGAAAATTATCTGGGCAAAAGAAAACTTATTGATCCATCGGATGAATTTTATGAAAACCGACCAATCATCGTTACTAAAAACTATGCCGATCTTGCCCTGTACAATGGTGATATCGGCATTATCAGAAAAGACAGCAATGGCAATATGCGGGCATGGTTTGAAGATAGCGAAAAAAATATAAGAGGTGTAATGCCAGGGTACATTACAGGAGCAGAAACTGTATTTGCCATGACCATACATAAAAGTCAGGGTTCAGAATACAACCAGGTATTAGTGATTTTGCCTTCTCATTCCGGAACTCAGTTATTAACTCGAGAATTATTGTATACCGCTGTTACCAGAGCCAAAGAAAAAGTGATCGTTCAATCAACTGAAAATATCCTTTTGGAAACTGCAAAGGGATCTGTAAAAAGAGCCTCTGGAATCATTCACCGTTTTGAAGAAATTTAATAGTTAACCCACAACGACCATGCCGATTCAATTATATGTATCCAATTCGCTTCCTCAACTGGCTAGGCAACTTTCCAAAGACCTTCCTTTGTGTCCATCCGGTGTATTTGGCAAACAACAAATTGTTACCCAAACGGAGGGGATGAACAACTGGCTCACCCTTGCTATTGCCAAACAACTAGGCATTGCAGCTAATTTTAGCTTTAATAAACCCAACGATATTATCGCACAAATTTACTACTTGCTAGGAGGGAAAAACAAGCCCTTGCTGAGTGCTGATTTTGTAAAATGGACCATCTTTCAATTACTCAGCGACAATCTTTTTACCCTAAAATTTCCACTCATTGCAGGATATTACAGAGACAATGATGTAAAGAAAATTGCACTTGCTACTAAAGTGGCCGACCTGTTTGATCAATACCAACTTTACCGGCCTGAAACCATAACCACCTGGAACAAGACCTCCCTTACAGATATTACCGACAACTGGCAACAATACCTTTGGGTATCTATTTATATGCAAGTAAATGGCAGCATGCTTGATAAAACAGGTATGATAGCCCATATCATTGCAGCCTTGCAAAAAAATGAAAACCAGCAAATATTGATCAATAAAATACCTCAACTTCATTTTTTTGGTATCGCAGTAATTACCCCCTTTTATTTACAGTTATTCAACGAATTCTCTAAACATATTCCGATCCGTTTTTATTTACTTAACCCAGCACCCACTTCTTTTTGGCTGGAAGATAAATCAGAAAAGCAAATAGCAAGAATCAACCAATTTACCAAAAGGAAGGCCGATGCAGCCCAATACTCCAATGCAGGCAATAACCTGCTGAACAGCTGGGGTAATATTGTAAAAGATAGCTTCTCCTTACTTTTCCAAGACGAGACCTACATTAATCTGTACAACGATACGCTTGCGCAGGAACCAACGCTGCCCAATTCGTTGTTACAAAAAATACAACATGATATCTATTTTAACTCAGCGGAAGGAAGTCGGAATTTAATTGAGGTAGCAGATTTTAAAGATGGTTCCTTAACCATCAATGCCTGTTTTACTCCCGTGCGCGAAGTAGAGGTACTGTACAATTTCCTGACACAGCTGGTAGACCAGCAAAAGCAAAAAATCTCCCCACGGGATATAGTGGTGATGGTAAGCGATATCGATAATTATGCTCCTTACATCAGGGCCATCTTTGACAATGCGCCCTACGAATTTCCCTATACCATTGCCGACGAAAGTATTGTTGTGGGCAACAATCTCTTCAATGCAATCGGACAATTGCTTTCACTCCAAGCCGATAGTTTTAAGGCGGAGGAAATTTTAGAATTACTAGAATCGAAATACATTAGAGCGCGCTTTTCCCTTTCCGATATCCCGTCCATCCGAAAAGCAGTCAACAATGCCAAAATCAGATTTGGCATTTCGGGTGAGGCCGAAAATGAGACCAAATCGGTAAGTTGGGAAAATGGTTTGAAAAGAATCATGAGTGGATTGTGCATCAGCGGTGAGCCTATGATGGAATGGGGGAACGATCTGCTGATCCCTTTGGATACCACCGAAGGAGCAGACTCGCTAGAACTAATTCGTTTCTGGCATTTCATCCAGATACTTCAATATTTTGTTGAGCAAAGAAACGAACCTAAAAGTATCGCCAATTGGGGAGCCTATCTCCAGGATCTGCTAGAAAATATGGTGTTCCAGGCCGGTGAAAAAGAAGATGCCGATTATCACCGATTTATCCTTTACCTAGAAAAACTAACCCTTCTCGATACCGTTACTGACACGCCTATTAGCTTTGAAGTATTCAGGCATAGCTTCTTAGAAATTATCGGCCAGGCCACCAAAAAACAAGCCTTTGCCAGTGCCGGCATTACCTTTTGCTCACTAATTCCCATGCGCAGCATTCCTTTTAAAGTGGTTGCTATGTTGGGTATGGACTTTGATAAATTTCCAAGAAAAGAGACCACACTTAGTTTTAACCTGCTCAAAAAACAAAAGCAACAAGGGGACCGCAATGTGAAGGACAATGATAAACACCTTTTTCTTGAAACGATCCTATCAGCAGAAAATAATTTTTATCTAAGCTACATCGGAAAGAGCTCCAAAGATGCAGCAAATATTCCCCCCTCCTCCTTGGTGGACGAGTTGGTTGCCTATATTATCAGCGGTACCAATGGCGGCAATGAATCTATGAGAAATGAAATTATCATCACCCATCCCCTACATGGTTTTAGCCAGCAGTATTTCAACGGAAGCGGATTGGTTTCCTACCTCAGTGATGATAAGTATAAAAACAATATGGTACTTACCGCTAATCCAAAAGAAGCCCAAGTGTATGCTTTTCAGGAAATTTTAATAACGGATGTACTGCAATTTTTCAAGGATCCCATTAAGTGGTATTTCAATAAAGGACTGTCTATTTATTATAGGGAAGAAGATGTACTTCTTGCAGATACTGAGATTTTTAAACTCGATGACCTCGAAAAATGGAGTATCAAGAATGAACTGATTCATTTAGAAGAAACGGAGTATGAAAATTTCTATCAGCGAACTAGTATATTAGGAAACCTGCCACTTAAGAATATGGGACGACTATCCCTTAACAAGGTGATTGATCAAATACGCCCCATGAAAAAAAGGCTTTCAGCTGTTGTGCTAGGTGCCACTGCAACATCCTATGGAATCCACCTTACACTAGGGCAGAGCATAATTACTGGCAAGATCAATAACCTATATGGCGACAAAATAGTAGCAACTTCCGATTCAGGAAATTACAACAAATATGCATTGGAAGCATTTTTGACGTATTTACTTGCCACGGCACAGGGACTAGAAGTAGATTTTTATTTTATTCCCTTCAAATACATTAATAATTTCTGTATCCCCAGAGGGACCATTACCCAGCAGGATGCAATTAATAGACTCACCCCTTTTATTGAACAGTTCAAAAATGGATTTGAACAACCCTTTCTTTTTTTTCCAACCTTCAAAGCAAGTCCATACCTGCTTTTCAAGGGTACTGCCGCTACCTATCGGGCTACCATAGAAAAGATGCGCTGGGATGAAAGGGATTACACTTTTACCGATAATTATTTGATAAAAGCCTATGAAAATCATTTTTTTAAGGAAGGGAATTTTGATGTCATTAAAGCCAATACAATGAATATTTTTGAACCGATCAATAACCTGATGCCTGGTATCATAAAAAAATAACCTATGCCAAGTACACCATTTATAGCAGCATCAGCGCCCCTTCAGCAAAGCAATCTTATTGAAGCAAGTGCAGGTACTGGAAAAACTTATTCCATTGCCCTTCTTTCGCTTCGACTTATACTGCAAGTAAAAATTCCCATTCAGGAAATACTGATGGTAACTTTTACGAAAGCTGCCGTTGCTGAATTAGAAATAAGGGTAAGGTCCTTTGTAAGAATGGCACAGCAGGCTAGCAAGGGATTGCCAATCAAAGACCCTGCCATTGTAAGTATTGTGGAAAATTCTATCAATACCATCGGAATCAATGAAACCCAGCGAATCATCAACCAGGCCATTCTTTTCCTAGATGAGACGGCCATTGTTACCATTCACAGTTTCTGTCAGCGTACCCTTTCAGAATATGCCTTTGAAACCAACCAGATTTTTGGCTCCGGTGCTATGAGCCCAAGTGATATCATGGAGCTAACCATTGATCAGGTAAATGATTTTTGGAGAAAGCAGGTGGTAATATTAAAATTGGAACTGCTGCATTACCTTGTTCCAAAATTTCTTTCTAGAGAACTACTATTACAATATATACAGGAGGCTGCTGGTGGGAAAAAACTGGTCGCCCTACTACCCTTCGAACCAGAGATTTTATCAATCAATCAACAAAACCAAGTCCTCCTGCTACTCAATGAACAGCAGGAAATCATCCGCAATGCTTATGCACTCGGTACTGTTTTTTTTAATGAGCACAAGGATGAACTTTACAATGCAGTGGAGGCAAATCAATACGCACAAAAGAAACTGCTTCACCTCTTCGATGATCCAGTGGTGGTGATTGATGCCATTTTAGAAAACATTGGCACAGGCTATATACAGCTCATTTTCGCTGACCTGATTGTACTATTAGAAGGAATAACTCCTGCACAATCTATGCTAGACCAACTGTTGTACCAATACAGCAACCAACTCTACCAACTGGCAATTGACAAGATCCTAAACAAGGTGACCCTTCGCAAAGAATCCAATAGCTTGCTCGGTTTTGATGACATGATCCGTAAACTCCACCAAACAGTGGTTTTACAAAACAACCAAACCCTACTAGCAGCTTTGCAGCTCAAATACAAAGCAGTGTTCATCGATGAGTTTCAGGATACCGATAAATTTCAATACGAAATCTTTAATACGATATTTGGCACCAACACCATCCTTTTTTATATTGGCGACCCTAAGCAGTCCATCTATGCATGGAGACAAGCCGATATCAATACCTATTTCAAAGCCAGCAACACTGTAACGAATAAATATGGTATGAACACCAATTACCGTTCCAGCAAACAAGTCATTGAAGCTCAAAATGTATTTTTTAAACCAACTGCCGATTTCGACACTTTTTATTTTGGTGCTGCCAGTAACGCTATTCTCTATACCAACGTAGCAGCTCCCCTTACAAATGAAAATATGCTGTTGTTGAATGGTAAACCAACAACCCCAATTAATATTTATGAAAACAAAAACAATGACGCCATCATGGAAGATGTGGTTGCCAATGTCATTGAACTGCTAACTAACCCAGCCTATACAATTATTGAAGACGGAATTCAAAAAGCAATCAATCCTTCCGATATTGGCATATTGGTTAGAAAGAACGAAAAAGGCCTAGACATTAAGAAAAAATTGGCCTACTATAAAATACCTTCCGTAACCATTGATGAAACCAAATTATCTGATACCCTCGAAGCAACTGAACTACTCTATGTGCTTCAGGCTGTCGCAGATATCCGGGCCTCCAATATCAACAGGGCACTATTATCAGGCCTCACTGGCTTCTTTATTGAACAAGTTTCCCAACTCAACGAAGAACTGGTACTTCAACAATTTAAAACCTATCAGCAAGCATGGACCAAGGAAGGAGTATATGTAATGCTGATGAAATTCATAACCGACTACCGGGTTAAGAGCCACTTACTAGAAAGTAACAGTTCGGGGGGTGAACGAATTCTTTCCAATGTACTGCAACTGGTAGAACTACTACATAAAATTCAAATCAATAAACAGTACTCTCCTTCTGAACTGATTAACTGGTTGCAAAAACTAATCGAAGGACATACAGCTGAAGGGGATGAATTTGAACAACGGATCGAAAGCGATGAAGATGCGGTGAAAATTGTTACCATCCACAAAAGCAAGGGACTCGAATATAATATCGTGATTGCCCCTTTCCTAGATAGTAAGCCTGATATAAAAGACTTTGCCAACTTCAGGGATGACCAATCGGGTGAATACCTGTTTGCCAACAAACCAATACTAACGACCGAACAAAACACAACCATCCTCACTCAACTTGAGCAGGAAAACAGGCGATTAATCTATGTAGCGATCACAAGGGCCAAATACAAATGCTTCCTTCACCACAACTTAACCTCCTATTATAAAAATTCCTCTTTCAAGCCATTTATTCAGGCTGTTAAAGATACCCATCCCGCAGGAATCAATTTCGAATTGGCTCCTCAAATACCTCAACGATTCCGGTACAATGAAGGAAAAATTAGTTTCCCAATCAACTATAAAAAAGCAGCCAATTTTTCACTGGAGCAACTGTACTGGCATAAGTTGAGTTATACATTTTTAAACCCGGAACATTTACCACAGCAAAAATCAACCACCAACAACCCAAAGGATGCTTACAGTGAATTTGTATTTTCTACCCTAAAAAAAGGTGCCTTCACGGGAAACTTACTGCACTATATTTTTGAGTACATTCATTTTTCAGATAATATCCATTGGGACAATGTGATTACTAAAGCATTGAAGCGACTTGCTCCCGGCTTTAGGGATATTTATGCCACTCCACTAGTGGAACTGCTGCAACAGGTAACGGCCACCACACTGCAATGCAATGGGCAATCATTTTCATTATCGCAGATTAATCACGAGCATCGGCTAAATGAATTTGAATTTGACTTTATCGTGCAGCCGTTTCAGGTGCCACAGATCAACCAGCTTTCTACTGCAAAAGTCCCCTTGCATTTAAAAACATTTCAAAGATCCTCAGGACAATTAGAAGGTATTATGAATGGGAAAATGGATCTTTTTTTTGAACATGGAGGGAAATATTATATCCTCGACTGGAAATCAAATTATTTAGGTGATACTATTGCTGATTATACCAATGACAAAGTTTGGGATGCCATGGCGGAAAATAATTATCATTTACAATACCATATTTATACAGTGGCCGTCTGCAAATACCTTTCGCTCCATGTACCAGGCTTTTCTTACGAAACTCATTTTGGCGGTGTGATCTATTTATTTGTAAGAGGCGTCAGAAAAGGTGAAACAACGGGCATCTTTTTTCATCAACCCGAAAAGAATACGATTGATCAACTCACAAAATATTTATCCTACCCAGCCTTGGCAAATCTTGATGCTTAATAGCAAGCAGTCGGATGAAACTGAATACTGGCATAGGGTTATCAGCAGTTTACGAGCAGTATAATTTGTTGACCAAATGACGTATTTTTGAAAAAAGATAACAGTAGCGTTAAAATATATTTTAAATGACAGAAAATAGTTTACTTACAGAAGGAGATGTAAATTTTGCGGCATCTAGGAAAAACTGGTACAGTATTATCGACACGGCT
>CANJDY010000095.1 GCA_947472635.1 Chitinophagaceae bacterium | reverse complement strand
GACTGATAAAGTAAGGTTAGCTCTTCCAAACAGTTTTCACCTTCCTTCCCATTGAGTAGCAACTGTATTTTTTCGTAAAAATTCAACAATTTCTCTCTCGACTGGATATAAAAATTATATTTGGCATCGTTGGAAGAATTGCGCATTTGATCAATATCATGCTGAGCATCCCTTATACTTTTTGCTGCATACATGCTATTTCGGATAGCAGAAATTAATTGTTCAAGTCTTTCAGTAACAATTTTATCAGAAGCCTCACTGAGTAGTCTTAAATAAAATCCATGCATTTCGCCATGCAGTTGTTTAATATAATAGTATTGCTGAACAACGTTTTTTCTGATAAATTTTTTATTTACATATAAATTTTCTTTTTTGCCATCATTCAAATTAAACGAATCTAGACTATATTCAATCACATGATTGATAAAATATTTTGTCTCATGGTCCAACGCATCTAGCGCATTTTCCGTATCAATAACGGGCACTTTGTTTATATACAAACTTCCCTGTTCTTTTTCTACATAACACTTTAATAAAAATTTGCCAAAAAGATGTAAAAATGGTAAAAACAAAAGAATACAAACTAAGTTTACCAAACTTTGAAACAATACCAATGCAATTAAATGATCTTTTATTGCCAGCATGTCACTGAACAAATAACTAAGTGGGCGAAGTAAAAAAAATACAATGGTCACGGTAATCAAATTGAAAAGGAAGTTACCAAGTGCCACTCTTTTCTTGCTAGCAGTTCCATTTACTGCTGCCAAAAACAACTTTAATGTGGTGCCAATTTCAGCACCTAATACGATGGCCATTGCAATTAGTAAGGTAATCGCATTGGCAAACAATGCTGTTAAGGTGAGGGCAATTATAGCTGAGCTAGACTGAACAATAGCAGTCAAGAATATACCCAGTAAAAGAAATATCACTAAAGGATACAATGCAATCGATGATAAATTGGTTTGCTGAACAAAACCCTCCATACCCGTTTTGATATACCCTAATGCTACAAAAAGAAATGCTAGACTAAATAAAAATTTAAACACCAAAAACCATTTATTTTCAGTCGAAAGAAAGGCCATTACGATTCCTGCAATACCTACTATTGGCAATACCAATACATCAATAGAATAACTAAAACCAATAGTGGCCACCATCCAGCTATTTACCGTAGTTCCTAGATTAGAACCAAGCATTAAAGCCAATGCGTTATCCATTTTTAACACCCCTGCTCCTACCATGTTCAAAACCAACAGATTAACAATAGAACTACTTTGGAGTAAGCCAGTAACGATTGCACCACCGCCAATGGCCTCTAATTTACTAGTAGTATGCTTCTTTAAAAATAGCTTAAACCTCCGGCCAGCCAAAATGCCTAAGGTGCTTTCCATAAAATTCATTGCCAGCAGAAAAAAAGCAACCCCGGCAAGCATTTTCCAACTATCAATAGATGAAGCCATAATTAACTAAAGGTTAGTTGTTATTTTCAATGAGAACCTGACCTATGTCATATTGCACACTGATTACAGATATAATTTAATTGAGATAATTCAACCAATTTTATTTGTAAAATTTATGCAACCCTCCCCTAACCCAGTTTCCCTTTACGTTCGATACTTGCAAGCAATCGGATTTACCGCACTGCTCCTATATGCAGGGAAAACCCTTTTTGTACCCTTGTTTTTTGGCTTACTCATCGCCATCATTCTATATCCTGTTTGCAAATGGCTCGAAAATCATGGTTGGAAAAAGTCAATCGCCATATCCGCCTGTCTTCTTTTAGTAACAGTTGTATTTGCGTTAATTTTATGGATACTTGTTTGGCAAATAAATATATTCCTTACAGATTTACCTAAGCTAATTGGTAAACTCGGAACTGTTCAACAACAAATACAACAATGGATGACTACCCATTTAGGGGTCACCACCAATTTGGAAAGTACATGGAGTGATAAGCTCACCAGAAGTATGGGTACAATGTTGCAGAATACTATTGCAACCTCAATCAACACCCTTTTTACCACCCTACTCATTCCAGTGTATACAGCACTATTTTTGTACCATAGAAAAGTACTGGTAAACTATCTACAACTAATCACCCCCATCGAAAGCCAACCTCAGCTTAGCGTCATTTTACAACAAACAATTCATACTTATTATAATTTTATTAAAGGGATGTTGCTAGTCTATCTCATAGTAGGTATTCTTAACAGCATCGGCCTATATGCATTGGGTGTTCAAAATGCCATTCTTTTTGGTATGCTCTGTGCAGTGATGACAATCATTCCTTATATCGGAATTTTCGTTAGCGCCCTTTTACCTATTTCGATAATATGGATACAAACAGGCAATATCTGGTATCCACTAGGGGTAATTGCTATTTTTAGTTTTGTTCAATACCTAGAAGCCAATGTAATATTTCCAAAAGTAGTAGGAACCCAATTGCAAGTAAGCACATTGGCGATGCTAGTGGCAGTAATAGCAGGAGGTATTATTTGGGGTGTGGCGGGAATGGTGTTATTTATTCCTTTTGTTGCAATTTTAAAAATCAGCAGTGATCATATTGTGCAATTAAAATCAATCAACCTTTTGCTAGCTCGTAAATAACGAATTGCCTACTCACTTAAATTCAAAGCGTCATTCTCAATAAAAAATTGATACAACTTTACAAAAAGCCATTCCAATAAAGGTCTTCCGTAGCGACTTACTAAAATTAATATCAGCAGTATCAACAACCCATAAACACTTAAAATTAACCGTGCCTTTTCAGCCAAACGTATCCTAATCACGCTGTATTTTTTAATCAATGTTTACAATTAATTCAAAATAAAATTCAATTACTACTATTCTACTAACTCCTGCGGACGCTTTGCTTTCCAGTTGATATTTAATAAAATTGCGCCAAATGATATACAAACTAGTAAAGCCATCACTACCCATCCAAAAAATGGCGTAAATGTAATGAGCTTCAGTATAACAAAAATAATAATAGACACCAAAACAAGTCGGATAAAACTCCAATGAAAATTATTTCGATTATTGATCCAGTTGGCAGCCAATACAGAAGTTATAACTGTTGAAAGCAAGATGAGCGAGACGTACCCAAAAAGCAATAAAACAGCCACCGGCACACCAATTATAGTAACCAATAAAATCACTACAACTATTGGAATTAAAATAAAAAATGAAAATCCAACTCCAAGGGATTGCAAAGTTTTGCCAAAAGCGGTTTCCGCAGATTTTTTAATGGTAGCAGAAAATAGATATTGTACAACAAAAATCATTAGTAATGCCATTCCAATGTACCAAAGAAAACCAAAAATGGTGACAGCTCCTAGATAGTACCATTCCCCAGTTCGAATACGCAAGGAAGGATCGAAAAGAGCCTTCCCCTTGACTGAGTTGTTTTTTAAACCAAGTGTGCCCTGTTTATTCCAATAACGGATATTGCCCTTAAAAGAAGCAGACTCGCCCAACACAATTGTTCTAGCTGCCAAAACAGTATTTCCACCAATACCACCGTTTATAGTAAGATGACCACCCCTCAAATCAACATCGTTCAAAATATTTCCATTCAAAGAGAATTCGCCAAACACCCCCAATATTTTACCATTCACATTGCCATTAATGGCAATATTCCCTCCACTGGCTAACAATCCGCCAATTTCAATTCCCTTATCTACTATTATATTTCCACCAGTAATCACAATTTCACCCAGTACATTTTTTCGAATTTGCATCTTACCTCCTGCACAGCGAATATCTCCACCCACCCATCCATTAAAGGTTATTTCACCCCCAGCAAGGATAATATCGTTGGTAACAGAATCATTAATAATAATGGTGCCCCCGGCAATCACCAAATCACCGTGAATAGGAGCATTGATGGTAACTTTGCCACCTATTATATACAAATTTTCATTTACAGGATGGGAAATAACAATATCTTTTCCAGATTCAATACGAAAGGCAGCCGCCTGAAAGATGCTGACAGCCAATAAAAAAAGAAGGGAAATTTTTTTCATGATGTAAATATTTTTTTAAAAATCGTTCGCTAAATGGATGAACTGATAATTTATTACTCCCATCAAAAATAGCATCGCTAAAAGTAACCTCCTGAATACAAATCTTTTAAATAAGTTATTTATCAACTTAATTAATAAGAAAAATACAATTGATAGAAAATGAAAAAATCTGCTATTTACTAAAAACTAGAGGTATAAATACATTGCAAATAAATACAATGCCTGAAAGCTTAAAAGAAAAATCAAACAATCCATTTCCCTTTTAACTGATAGGCTAATAAAAAAACAATTACTCCAATCCCAAAATACAAAATATGAAGCCAGTGGACAGCATGAATTAATAGTAATTGTATGGCAACCCATCCCGACACAACAAAACCTCCAGCCATTGCCCAATCATATCTACCTCGGTCTTTTTTTAAATTATAAAATACAGCCAATAAATTCACGCCCCCTACAAAAATCAGCAGCAATATTCCAGGAACCAGGTAACTACTAAAATAGGTACCTTCTAACAAACTCAATGACAGATTCAACAGGGATCCATCTGGCTGGCTGATTAACAGCAAGCCAGACAAAATAGCGGTAACCGAAAGAAAAGATATCAGTAAAAATAAAATGACTTTCATTAAATAAAATAATTTACAGGTTCTTACCTATTTCATAAATTAGTATCTAAATTTTAAAACCATTGGGTTGCCCATTAATAAAACATCTTACTTAGTCATCGATACAAGCCAATCAGTTCACCAAATGCAATAATATGCTCACTCATCGCTTTTTCTAATTGATTTTTGGTTGAGTTAACAGAAAGATCCAACAATGCATCGAGCGCATATATTTTAAAAAAGTAACGATGGGTTCCAGAAGGAGGACAAGGGCCTTCATAGGAATGACGCTGAAAATCATTCAGTCCTTCAATTCCATGCACTTCGTTTTCCTTAATATGGTGAGTCACCGGAATATTCCAAACCAACCAGTGAACCCAGTCACCTTTCGGAGCATCAGGGTCATCTACAATTAAAGCCAGACAGGTAGATCCAGCAGGTATATGATCAATTGTAAATGAGGGACTCACATTAACACCATCACAAGTAAATTTGGAAGGAATTAAACCCTCCTGTGCAAAATCAGGACTAGTTAATGTAAGCTGCTTGTAATCAATAGCCCTTGTTGCCTCCCTATTCAATTTTGGATTACTCATATTATACAGATTAAGGACCTTCAGCAGGAGGAGGTAATTCATACGGAGGGGTTTC
This sequence comes from Chitinophagaceae bacterium, assembly GCA_947472635.1. The sequence continues at coordinate 3,428 of CANJDY010000095.1, read as the reverse complement.
AAATGGATCCTCATCCGGAACAATATCTGGATCCTCTTCTGGAATAACAGGATCTTCAGGTTCTTCTAAATTTGGGATTTCCGGCCGTTTTGCCGGTTTAGGAATTTCAACTGGTGAGGGAGGCTGATTTTTTTTGGGCATAGAAAAAAATTAAAGAATCATAAAAATCGTACGTTGACATACTATAAACTCACATTCCAAAAGGATAAGTTTCAGGGATTTGAGTGTCATCCGAAGCATTATTTAAAGGATACAAAGCCCTCGTTTCATCAAAAAATATAAATGCATCGTATCTCAATGGTAAAATAGAAGGTACATAATTCCCATATTGTTCAAATTGAGATTGATATACTACCCCAATGGCACGATGTCCAATATGATTTTCAATTAAAGAGTCATTGTTGGCAAAATCATCCATCAGCAATAATTTATTAGCGATACTAGCTTTATGCAATAGGTATTCCCAGCTCCCCTTAATAGCTTCTGGAAACTGAATATCCTGCATATCAGCACCCCAAGATCTACCAGCAATTACAGTTCCCTTATAAGAACCAAATCCTAATAAAAACACTCCCTTATCGGAATGATTCATTCGAGCCAATTCACCCAAATTGTACATCCCCTCCTCTACCATATCAGTAGCCCGTGCATCACCAATATGAGTATTGTGTGCCCAAACAATTACCTTGGATTGCTCTCCGTGTAATTTCAATAACCTATCCAAAGTATCAGCCATATGGCGATCTCGAATATTCCAACTATGTGGACCACCCTTTACCATCTCACGAAAATAATTTTCAGCATTAACTGCAATCAAAGCATTTTGTTCGGCACTGAAAACATTTTCATGATCGGTATTATAAGTGGGAAGTTTTTGTTGAATGGTTTTTAGTAAATGAACAACTTCGTTTTGACATAGCTCAGGAACAAATTGTGATGCTTGGGCATAAGCACCCCCTTCATTTAATCGAAAGGGTTCAAAACAACGAAAGGCATTTTCTGCAATAACCAATGCAGCAGGATCCGTGGTTTTTAGATATTGGCGGATATTTTCCAAGCTTTCCCAAAGACTGTATACATCTAACCCGTAAAATCCAATACGCTTATTAACAGGTAAATTTCGATTATGACTTTGGAGCCAATCTGTCAAAGCAACAATTTCCCAGTTGGCCCACATCCAAGTAGGCCATCGATTAAAAGAATGTAATACATTGAATGCACTCTTAGTAGTATTGTCATGGCCCTTTATATACCGGTTTAAACGGTAACAATCAGGCCAGTCAGCTTCTACCGCAATGAAGCTGAAACCCTTTTCTTCAATTAACCTTTTGGTAATATAACTACGCCAGGTATAATATTCATGCGTTCCATGACTTGCTTCACCCAACATCACAATCTGGGCATCTCCAATTTTATCAAAAAGAGGTTGAAGGTCGGCTTTGCTTTGCAAAGGATAACCCCATTGCTTAATAGCGCTAACCACCTCCTGCTCATCCAAAAAAGCTTCTTTTGTGAAATAACGGCGCATACAAATAATTTAACTGGTAAATCAATGACCGACTACCTAATGAAATTCGAAAAATAGCAACTATTAAAGTTCAAACAAACTCCATTTAAATGATTTAGAAAATGCTAATAATCAACTAGGTAAATGATTGTTATCAGTAGTAGAAAACTAATACAAACAAGTTAAATGATTGCATGAGTAAAGTCAAAGCTTTTATTGATTAATATCATTTTATTAAATTTAAAGAGAGTATAAATTTGAAATAAAAAAAATTATGACAACAAATAACAATGAGTCAATCACAACATTACAAAACTTATTGAATTTTGACACTCGAAAATTCACTAGTGCTGAGATACAACTAAAAAACAGTTTGCCAAAATGGATTAGCAAAACAGGCTCTCTAAAACTTAAAACTGTATTACAGAGGTATTTGGATTATGTGAAGCAAAATCTACAAAAACTAGAAGCTATTTTCAAAGAAGAGCAAATAAATTCAATGAGTCTTACCAATCATGTAATGGAAGCTTTTATTAAGGAAGCTGAAGAAAAGTTATCAACCTGTACAGATGTAGAAATAAAAGATGCTTGTCTGTTAGCCTGTATACAAACAATCAATCACTTTAAAATAAGCACCTATGGAACAGCCGCAGCATTTGCGATAGCACTAAATAAAGAAAAACAGGCTGTCTTGTTTCATGAAGCGGAAATCAATGAGAAACAAATTGATGATCGATTATCTCAACTTGCACAGCACGAAATTAATCTTAAAGCTAAAACTCCCATAACACTACACGAATAATATATACATATGATATCATCCATTCATGAGGAAGTAATTATTACAGATGGAAATGATAGCCTTACAGGAGAGCTTCATATTTCGAAATATACAAAATCTGTCATTATTTTTTCACATGGATGCGGCAGTAGCAGATATAGTAAACGAAACCAACAGGTAGCCAAATACCTCCAAAAAAATGGACATGGAACACTATTATTTGATCTATTAACAGAAGAAGAAGATATAAAATATCAAAATAGATTCGACATTGATCTACTATCAAAAAGATTAATAGTTGCAACGCAATGGCTAGAAAATAAAAAAGAAACAAAAGATTATTCAATAGGATATTTCGGAGCAAGTACAGGTGCAGCAGCAGCGCTAACAGCTGCCGCATACCTTCCGCAAATCAAAGCGGTAGTATCGCGCGGAGGTAGGCCTGACTTAGCGAAGGAAATATTATCGAGAGTAAAAGCTCCCACACTATTAATCGTAGGAAGTTTAGACACAGAAGTGGTGCAGTTAAATATAAAAGCCTACAACCAAATGAATTGTGAAAAAAAAATAGAAATAGTAGAAGGCGCTACACACCTATTTGAAGAAATGGGAAAAATGGAAATTGTATCAGTAATAGCAGATAATTGGTTTAGAAATTATTTAGCAACAGCAAAATTGTAAAAATGTTCCGCAACAGAATAGAAGCAGGAAAAAAACTTGCAGCAAAGTTAACAAAATACAAAAACCAATCAGCAATACTATTGGCTGTTCCACGGGGAGGAGTGCCGGTAGCCTATGCAGTTGCAAAGGAATTAACATTACCAGTAGAACTACTGTTGACAAAAAAGATAGGTCATCCAATGAATAAAGAATTTGCAATTGGAGCAGTAAGTACAAATGATTATTTTGTAACTAATCCTGAAGATATTTCAGAGGAGTATATTAAAAATGAATTGGATCGGATAAGAAAAAGGCTGAAAGAAATGAAAGAGCAGTTCAAAAAGAATAATGAACCAACCAATTTACAAGACAAAATAGTAATCATAATTGATGATGGAATAGCTACTGGCAATACACTATTGGGTACTATTCACCTATTGCGAAAAAATAAGCCAAATAAAATAGTGATTGCAGTACCAG
>CANJDY010000094.1 GCA_947472635.1 Chitinophagaceae bacterium | reverse complement strand
TCCATCACTGCCCCCAATAAGTGCGACTGCCGACTTTGCCGCCCACCCGAGAAAATGAGCAAAATCACTTCTATCCTTCCATAAAGCAAGTGACTGCTGTAATCGTTCATCACTGCGCTCAGAGTCTTTGGTTGCAATAATATTTGGATGAAAGCTTAATTCATCAATTATTTGCAAAGGAATACTCATATGCGTAGTAGCAGGAATATTATAAATCACCATAGGAAGGGAGATCGAATCAGCCAAATATTCAAAATATTTTTTCATCTGGCTTTCATTTAAAGTATAATATCCAGGTAAGGTAACAGCCACTATATCAACCCCATTATCCGCACATCTTTTCGAAAATTCTATTGACTCAGTCAAAACATTGGAAGATATGCCGGCATATAAAATAGAACCAGGCTTTTTATACTTAGCAGCCGATAGTAAGTACTCATTTTTTATCGCCATAGACAAAGAAGCGGACTCTCCGGTAGTGCCAAGTATAAAAGGTGAGATAGCATGCAGGTAAAATCTGGTAAATAATTTTTCTACCGCTAAATCATCAAGTTTATAATCTTTAGTTAGCGGTGTTATTACAGGAACGATGATTCCCCCAACCTTTAGGCTTTTATCTATTGACATTACTGATTGATTGTACAATTTGTTTTAAAAATCCATATTTAATAGGCAGCTGTAAAAATTTCAATTGCAGCTTCTTCCGTAATCTCTCTAGGGTTATTTTTCAATAAGCGTTGAATCTTCAGTGCATCCTTAGCCAATTGTGGAATAGCAGATTCAGCAACCCCTACTTCTCTTAACGTAGATGGAATTCCACAATCTTTGATAAGTTCCCTTATTTTTTGAACACCTGCGTAGGCTGTTAATTCATTGGTACTTTGCTTTTCACAACCGATTGCTAAAGCAACCGATGCATATCGGTTAACCGCTGCCGGTATATTGTATTCCATCACATAAGGCAACATCAATGCATTAGATAAACCATGTGGCAAGTGAAACGTACTTCCCAAGGGATAGGATAATGCATGGACTCCTGCTGTATTTACAGGTCCCAAACAAAAACCACCCAACAGACTTCCCATGGCAACTTTTTCTCTTGCGTCGATATTTTGTCCATCTGTTACCGCCGTGACAATATTTTCAGCAATCAACCTCATTCCTTCAAAAGCAAACATATCAATAAAGGGTTGGGCGAATTTATTGGTATATGCTTCTAAGCAATGGGTTAAAGCATCTAATCCTGTAGCAGCGGTTAATGCAGGAGGAAGTGATACAGTCAGTAACGGATCAACATAAATAATATCCGGAACAAGGAAAGGACTGATAATACCCTTCTTCTGGTTATCGGAATCGTCCACCAATATCGCATTGGGAGAAGCTTCACTACCGGTACCTGATGTAGCAGGCACACATATTAATTTCTTCTTTCTTCCCTTTAATAAGCCTATCCCTACATAATCAGCAAGCACTTGGTCATTTTCTAACTGTGCAGCCACCAATTTTGCAATATCCAGTACACTTCCTCCACCAATGCCAATTACTACATCAGGATTAAAGGGAGCAACGGCTAGCATTAGCTTTTTAAAATCAGCAAACGTAGGTTCCTGCAGGATGGAGGTATCAACCAATACCTCCACATTTTTCATTTCAAGTGCAGCAATAAAACCTGCAATGGCTCCTTTCAATGGAGTAATGGTGGCAACAAAAACCTTAGATCCGTTCAATGCCAACACTTCCTCTGCCAATTGTGAAATTGTCCCATTTCCAAAAACCAATTTACCGGGAAAAAATATTTTTAAAGGGTTTTCTTGTAACATTGTAAAATAAATTAAATAGCAGGGTCAAGATGAACTTTAGGCAACAGTAATGAACCTATATCAACTGGTTTAATCTCTAGACGCTGGCACCAATCCAAAAAACTAGCATGAACTTCATCCAGCGTTTGTTTCTGGATCGGTGTTAATTCCAATGCAGTTGCACGGCTAATTGTTCGAATAGGCAAACCACGTTTTCGTAAAAAATATTTTGCACTCATAGGATAAGCGATGTGAATCAAAGGATCAACCCTGCTTATTTCAGATTGCAACCATTTTACCTGCTCCTGTTTATCTGGATTGGTAGCATTGTTTACCATCCACACCAGTATTTCAGGATAGAAATTTCCAGAGATAGACGACATTCCTTTTGCACCCATTTGTAAACTGTACATCGCATTGGGAGAATGTGCATCAAAGAACTCCAGTTGATTTCCTGTTGACTTTAATATGTCAATTTTGGATTTCACTTGTTCCAAATCAATGGACGTGTCTTTATGATAAACCAATCGATTGGCACTTAGCAGTTTTTTAAAAACATCCGGTACAATAATTCTTTTATAAGGGGCAGGACATTCATACATTCCCAAAGGAATATTTCCGGTTAAGCTAAACATCTTTTCAAAATTCCTTAATAAGATATCATCGCTATCCTCTACATTGGCGTAATGTCCGGTAATCAATATGACCGCATCGATACCCGTATCGTATATTTTTTTGGTAAACTCCGCTTTATCCTCCACCGTTAATCCAAATGAACCTGTAGCAACCACCGGCACTCTACCATTTACATACTTTACGATATATGCTGTTAGTTCAAGCCTTTCATCTTCTGTAATACTATACATTTCACTACTCAGGCAATTTGCAAAAAAACCTTTTACCCCAGCAGCAAGATAAAAGTCTACCAAGTTACTCACCACATCAAAATCTACCTTTGCCTTCACATTAAACGGCGTTATCATTACCGGAACGAATTTTTTGTCGCTCATATTCATTTCTTTAATTGTTTACTGATAAAATTAATTAATTCGTACCCCCTATAAATGTATTATTCTACTATTGTGCTGTAACATTTTACTGTTTAATCTAGGGCAACCCGTTTTCTTTCCCACAGTTTTGTAAGCAGCAAACCAGATAAAAAAATCGACAGGGTACCCACTACTATGATCATATTTTTATGCATTGGACTTTTTAAAAACTGATAATCTCCTGTAATTTTTCCAGAAAAAGTCATCCATAAAATAACAACAATTCCAATAATTGTAGCTGTTACTGCTTCAGCATTTTTAGCCTTACGGCTGATTAATCCCAATAAAAAAAGGCCCAACATACCACCTGCGAAAATTCCTGAAAGCTCCCACCAAACATCGAGTAAACTCTTAGAGCCAATCATTGCCAGCCCTGTACACAAGCCAATAATCCCAAACACTACAGTGGAAACATGCAAGGAAAATAATTGCTGTTTATCTGAAATAGTAGGCCTAAAATATTTTTTATAAATATCCATCGTAAAAACAGTGGCAGAAGCATTCATGTTTGAGCTAATGGTACTCATAGCAGCAGAAAGGATTGCAGAAATAATCAATCCCAATAGTCCGGCAGGCACCTGACTGACCATGAAGTTGGGCAATACTTTATCCGCATAATCGGCTGGCTTTAATGATGCTGCTAATTCACTGATTTGAATTGAACTGCCCGTATTACCTAGTTTTTCCGCAGCTACCTGTAATTTCACTGGATCAATCAGCACAGGATGAACTTGGTAAAATGCATACAAGGCTGCCCCAATTATAAAAAACAATAGGGATGCTGGAACATACATGGCAACACATAACCAAACTGATCTACTTGCCTGCTTGGTAGATTTTGCAGTATGATAGCGCTGAATATAATTTTGATCCATCCCAAAATTATTGAGGTTGATAAAAAACCCATACAATAATACAACCCAAAAAGTAGACTCAGTTAAATTGGGAGAAAGGCTTCCTAGGCTAAACTTATGGTCACTGGAAGCAATGGAAATTACTTTTGAAAATCCTCCCGGGACTTCTTTTACAATTAAAAATAAAATCAATACGGCACCCAGCGTTTTGATAATACCTTGTACTACTTCCGTCCAGATGACCGCTTCCATGCCACCTAATACTGTGTAGATAATAATACAAATACTCATCACAATCATAATGGAAGCCATCGAAAAACCGGTCAATGCCTGAAGCGTTAGTGCCATTCCAAAAAATATGGACCCCATTCTAGCAAACTGTGTCAGCAAAAAGCAAATGACTGCATAGGTTCTAGCCCATGGGCCGAACCTTTTTTCCAAATGCGTATAGGCGGATATTTCACCAGAACTTCTATAAAATGGAACAAAATATTTTGAGGCTATCCATGCAGCAACAGGCATTGAAAGGCTAAATACAAAAGCATTCCAGTTGCCTCCAAAGGCTTTTCCGGGCACACCCAAAAATGTATTGCTACTCAAAAAAGTAGCATAAATAGACAGGCCAATTGCCCAGCCGGGAATTTTTCCTGAAGCACGGGTAAACTGATCCGTATTTTTATTTCGTTTGGAAAAATACACGCCTATCACAATCATCAAGATGAGATAGAAAAGGATGATGGCAATATCTAATTTAGGCAAGTTGTTCATTAGTATTGGTTCAGTGGTGAAAAATTAATCATCAGAAGCTTTGACAACTGTGCTCAAAATACCCGGCCACCTACCATTGATAATCGGTTTACCTTCAAGTTTAGCTGGATCGATCAGCACGTGCTTCACCCGCTCCCTCTTCCAAGTATACACAACGTGAACCATTCCATCTGAAGACTGGATAACGGAAGGGTAAGAATACTGACTAATCGGGGAATCCTCCAATATCAATGCTGCCTGCCAATTGATCCCATCCTTTGAAAATGCAACATTCAATGGCGTTCTTGGACCTTTGCCCCCTGGTAAATCAGCAGCAGGTTTTACATGATTGTATACCAATAATTGTCTTCCGTCTCGAAGGGTAACCGCATCTGTACCTGAATTATTATTAGGTAAAGTAGTTGCCTGCATTGGGCTCCAGCTTTTTCCACCATCCCTACTCCATGATTCATTGATAGTTCGGTTTTTACTCCTACACAACACCTGCATCCTGCCATCAGAATAGGTTAAAATACTTGGCTGAATAGCACTGGTAATCTTTCCATCATTAATAGGTCCCATTTTATACCAGGTCTTTCCTAAGTCGGGGGTAATTTCGAAATGAACCTTCCAGCCATCCTTTTCTGTACTAGAGGGACAGATCAATTTGCCATCTATCATCAGCGGTTTATTTTTTATTGGACCTAAAAAACCTGCGGGTAAGGCTTCCCGTTTGCTCCAAGTTTGGCCATTGTCTTTTGATCTCATCATCCAACCAGTCCAGCCCGCTACATTGGGCCCAATTTTATAAAACAACAATAACTCCCCGCCCTTTACTTGGTACAGCACCGGATTATAACAGGCAAACCGAGTACTATCATTAATAATACCGTCTGCTACTTTAACAGGTAGTGTCCATTTTGCATTTTGCTGATGGCTCATCCAAATGCAAACATCCCTAGTTCCTTCTTTAGTACCTCCAAACCAAGCTGTAACCAAACCTTCAGGCGTTTCAGCAATTGTTGACGCATGACTTTCTGGAAAAGAAGCTTTTGTAAATACAAACTCATCTTTCATTATCCCTTTTTTAAAAGGGAATGATGACACAAAGAAATAATCACCCGAACCTATTTCGAAAATGGCATGCCCATTTTCCATCTTTATAAATCTTACATCAGTTGAATGATTGAACGGCTTTCCATTTTCCTTTATTTGATTGGAGGAATTAGCTGGTATACTAACGGTAGCAGTTGTATTAGGTGGTATAGAAATATGCCAACTAAAACTTGAACGCGAACTATCAGTTACCCAATGGCTGGAAATATTTCCATAAATGGAATGATAAGATGCTTTTACAAAATTAAGCCCCTCAATTAATTCCGGCTGCATCTTTATTTTCTTGAACCCAACCGCCTGGCCATCCGATTGAATACCTGCCAGGTTTTCATAATACCAAATCAATAAATCACCTAACAGCATCACATGGTTCTGGGAATTCATTTGAGGATTTGCCGTATTCCCATTCCACAATTCCCAAATAGTGGTTGCTCCATTTTCTACCATATATCCCCAACTTGGATAAGTTTTATTGGAGGCCAAGGTGTAAGCAATATCACTTCGCTGAAACTGGGTTAACGTTCTCATCAACAATTGAGTCCCAATAACACCGGTACTAATGTGTAGGTGATTGTCAATCCTTATTTTAGAGTAAATATTATTAAACACTTTATCTTTTAAACTATCTGCCACCATTCCAAAATACAAGGGTAGCAGGTTGGCGGTAACGGAATTGTTATCGTAACAGTTCTTTTGACGATTAAAGTAGCTAAGATTAAAAGCAGTTTTTATTTTTTCAGCCAGTTCAGCATACTGGGTAGCATCTGTAGAGTTATCGAGCAAAATGGCAAAGGACTTCATGTGCTGCAAAAGTTGATAATAATATGCAGTGGCAATCAAAGTTCCATTGGTAGTGCGCAAACTATCTTTGGATTTTATCAGTTCAAGGGATTCAGGTGGAACACACCAATCTCCATATTTATCCTTGGTGAGGATATTATCCTTGAGGTACTTGGAGCGCATATACTCCATCCATTTTTTCATCGAAGGATAATGTTTACGAATAGATTGTTGGTCGCCAAACTGCTTATAAAGCATATTAGCCACTAAAATATAAGTCCCAGGCCAAGTAACATTATCACTGTAATAATTCCAAAATGCAGGCGCTACATCCGGAATAGCCCCTTCAGTTGTTTGAGATTGTTCAATATCATCCAACCATTTCGCATAGAGCTGAGCGTTATCAAATAAAAAGCTCTCCCCCGTGGAACCGGTTGCCCTGTCACCCAACCAAGGTTGGCGTTCATTTCGCTGCGGACAATCAATTGGCATACCCTTATAATTGGAAGCAATGCCCCACCAAGCATTTTGGTAAATACGATTCATCGTTTCATTGGAAGATTGAAAACTACCGGTAGTTTTCAAGTTGTCGTATACCAGTTTCCCCTCAAAATCACTTAGAGTAGGAACACCCGGATAATTACTAATCTCAACATAACGGAAACCATGATAAATAAAAAAAGGCTGCCAACTTTCTCTTTCACCACCCCTTAACGTGTATACATCCATCACTTTTGCATCCCTAAGATTGGCTACATACAATTCACCGGAAGATTGAAGGCTTTCCGCAAAACGAAGGGTTACTTTATCTCCACGCTTACCTTTTACAAATAACTTAATATATCCAGCAAAATTTTGCCCCATATCAAGAATAAATTGATGATCGGTTAACCTTTTCAAACTGACCGGATGAATTGTCTTCATCTCTTTCATTGGTTCGCTCATCTGGGCCACCAGCTTTCCTTGCGGAGCTGCTACCAGTTGAGCGAACATCCAGGCCGAGTCAATAAACCCCGCTGAATTCCATCCCTTTATTTCTTTGGTAGCATCGTATTCTTCTCCATCATACTCATTATTAGAACGTATGGGGCCATCTACACTTAATTTCCATGTGTCGTCACTACTGATTGTTTTACGACTTCCATTGCTGTATTCTATCTCCAGTTGAACCAACATTTTAGGATATCCAAACGTATTTATTTTTTGCGGTTTATACTGCTGGCGCATGGTAAAAAAACGCCCATTTCCCAATACGGTTGCTATGGCATTAGCACCCTCCCGCAACTGAGCTGTCACATCATGAGTTGTAAAAAAGTAAGATTTCCTATAGTCAGTCGGATTTGGCGACAATACCTGATCACCTATTTTTTTTCCGTTGACATACAACTCATATAATCCTAATCCAACCATATAAACGGTGGCTTTTCTTATATTTCCAACACTCTGAAAAGGCTTTCTAAAATACCGAGCAGATAAACGGGAGAACTGGGAAATACTATCCCAGACAGAAGCATGGTCATAGCCAATCCATTTGGCCTCCCAATCAGTAGTATTCAGCAACCCGATACTCCAATAAGCACTTTCCTTCGATAGAGCAGTGCCCTTATTCGTTGTAACAATTACTTTCCAAAAACAGGCTGCTCTACTCCTTAGTTTTTCACCTGCATATTCCACATGAATAGATTGATCGGAAAACACCTTTCCTGAATTCCAGTAGTCCCCGTCTCCCCTTGCCAATTTTTCGCGACTCGAAGACACTATAATTTGATACGAAACTTGATGAACATTTCTTTTGAATGAAGTTATTTCCCAACTCAAACGAGGAGCTACAACATCAATACCCAAAGGGTTTAACCGCATTTCACAACGTAAATTATTTAATTCTATTTGTGCAGAAACTGAATGACAAAACATTATCCCTACCAACAGAAATAGCAATTCACAAAGGATTTTCCTTTTCATAATTTTTATTTAATTCAATTGTGTAATCATTTTTACAATGCTTACACTTTAGCGCTGAAAGCATTCTAAATAGCAATAGACTGAACTACTCTTATTATATAAAATCTTCTCTCATCGGATTAAAAACATCTACCAGCATTCCGGCTTCCATACAAACTACCCCATGAACTACATTGGAGCTGGCATAAAATCCGTCACCGTCCTTTAGGATCTTTTTTTTACCTCCTATCTGCACCTCAAATACCCCGCCTTGTACATGCGATATCTGCGAATGGTAATGTTGGTGTAGTACACCGATGGCACCTTTTTCAAACTTTACCTTTACCATCATCAACTCATCATTGAATGCCATCACCTTTCTACTAACACCCTGGTCTACTGGCTGCCATTCAATCAATTCGTCTTCAATAAAAGCATTCGGTTTTTCGTTACTATTCATATCATTTCATTTAATATTCTATACTTTAAAAATGGCATTTTATCATCAAACGGATATTTGCGCTGGATTCAAAATAATTACTCCTTACTTGTAAAATCAAAAAACAATGTCATCTCAAGTGCTCTAGCGGGATCCTTGTCATAATCATAAAAAATATTTTTCATACCCATTGGGCCAGTGGTTTCATTTCGCTGGGTTTTGGAGCCAATACCAGCTATACCCTGCATAAAGGAGATATCCCCTGTAGGGAAAATT
>CANJDY010000093.1 GCA_947472635.1 Chitinophagaceae bacterium | reverse complement strand
GCACCAACCATGGGAGCATGTTTATCGAGCACTTCAAAAGAACCAGTGATACCAGGTAGCTGCACACCGTACACTTCGCCACTGAATATCTTTTTTTCGGGAGTTAATATTTCTAAATTCATACCCTTGTCTCTAAAAGAGAACCTGGTTTATTGGTTAATAATTATTTTTAGCAATTCCCAAAGTTTATGCCAATGCTGCTGCCATCATTTTCTTACCCTTCTCAATCGCATCTTCAAGCGTTCCTACCAAGTTAAAGGCTGCTTCTGGATACTCATCTACTTCGCCATCCATGATGGCATTGAATCCACGAATGGTATCTTCTATTGGAACCAATACTCCTTTTAAACCGGTAAACTGCTCAGCCACAAAGAAAGGCTGGCTAAGGAAACGTTGTACCTTACGTGCCCTAGATACGGTTTGCTTATCATCATCACTCAATTCATCCAAACCAAGGATGGCAATAATATCCTGCAACTCTTTATAACGCTGCAAAATTAATTTTACCCGATTAGCAGTATTATAATGCTCATCTCCTACGATTAAAGGAGTTAAAATTCTAGAAGTAGAATCCAATGGATCCACCGCAGGGTAGATACCCAAATCGGCAATCTTACGACTCAATACCGTAGTGGCATCCAAATGCGCAAAGGTAGTAGCTGGAGCTGGATCCGTTAAATCATCTGCAGGTACATATACCGCTTGTACTGAGGTAATAGAACCGTTTTTAGTAGAGGTAATTCTTTCCTGCATCAATCCCATTTCAGTTGCTAATGTAGGCTGGTAACCCACCGCACTAGGCATACGGCCAAGCAAGGCAGATACTTCAGAACCCGCTTGAGTAAAACGGAAAATATTATCTACGAAAAACAAAATGTCTTTTCCTTGTCCGGTACCATCTCCATCACGAAAATATTCGGCAATGGTTAATCCGCTTAATGCCACACGAGCCCTTGCTCCGGGTGGTTCATTCATTTGTCCAAATACGAAGGTTGCTTTAGACTCTTTTAAGTCATCCATGTTCACCGCACTCAAATCCCATCCACCTTCTTCCATACTATGCTTAAACTTATCGCCATAGTTCATGATTCCGGCTTCAATCATCTCACGCATCAAATCATTTCCTTCCCTTGTACGCTCTCCCACACCCGCAAAAACGGACACTCCACTATATGCCTTTGCAATATTGTTGATTAATTCCTGAATCAAAACTGTTTTACCCACACCGGCGCCACCAAATAAACCAATTTTTCCACCCTTTGCATAAGGCTCGATTAGATCGATTACTTTAATTCCGGTGAATAAAATTTCATTGGCTGTACTTAGATTTTCAAATAAAGGTGGTTTGGCATGAATAGGGCGACCACCTACTTTGCTAACCTGCGGTAAACCATCGATGGCATCACCCGTTACATTAAATAAACGGCCCTTAATGGCATCTCCCACAGGCATAGCGATTGGTTTGCCGGTATCGATTACCACCATTCCCCTAACAAGGCCTTCCGTGCCATCCATCGCAATGGTCCGCACACTGTCTTCACCTAGATGTTGTTGTACTTCCAGTACCAAAGTATCGCCGTTATCACGCTTTAACTCCAAAGAATTTAAAATTTCTGGAAGATTACTATCACTGTCAAATTGCACGTCTACTACGGCACCTATGATTGACTTTATTTTACCGGTATTGGCCATAAACAAGATTTTATTGTATGTAGGTCTATTTTCAGGGCGCAAAGGTAAGGAATAGGGATTAAAATTTGAAATTTCATATGCTATATTTTGCATTGTTCATTTTAGGGGCTACAATGCTCCATTTACCCAACATCCCCAGTAAGTAATACCAATAACACCCCCTGCTGGTTAGTAGTAAATACGCTGATTGAGTAATAACCCTCCAAATCACAATAAAAAAGTAATTTTGCAGCTTAGCTATAAATAATATGACGACAGAAACAAAAAGACAAAAACAGGTAGCAGGGTTGATCAACGAAGAACTGAACGACATATTTCGCCGCATGAGCCTCCTGATGGTGGATGGAGGGATGATTTCCATTTCCAATGTAAAAATTACACCCGACCTTTTTGAGGCAAGGGTTTACCTAAGTATGTTTCAGGTGAAGGACACCCAATCGGCCTTATTAAAATTTGAAGAAAAAAATAAAGAGATCCGGAAGGAATTAGGGGCCAGGGTTCGCCACCAGTTGCGCAGTATCCCCGAACTGAAATTTTTTATTGATGATACGCTAGACTATGTTTTTAAAATGGAAGAGCTATTTGAAAAAATAAAAAAGGAAGAAAACACCTCCTCAAAAGAGAACACCCCCACAAAAGATTAAAATTTATTGTAACCCATTTACAAAACACCCCGTTGGGGTATAGGATATGTACCTAACCTTTGCCTGGAGATATTTTAAAGCAAAAAAAAGCGCCAATGCCATTAATTGGATTGCTTGGGTAACGGTAGGTGTAATCGCTTTTGCAACTGCCTGCCAGATACTTGTTTTGAGTGTTTTCAATGGTTTTGAAGGATTGGTGAAATCACTCTATTCCTCTTTTTACACCGATGTGAAAATTATCCCTCAAAAGGGCAAGACATTCATCCTGACGAGTTCTCAAATTCAGCTACTAAAAAAAACGCCGGGTATTCAAGCAGTTTCATTGATTGCAGAAGAAAAAGCTTTGCTGCAAAATGATGACCTTCAAACGATCGTATACCTAAAAGGGGTAGACGAAAATTACCGACAGGTAAGTGGTGTGGCAGAAAAAACTGTTGAGGGAAAATTTAATACCGGTGATGCAAATGATCCAGGATTGATTTTGGGTGCTGGCATACAAAATGCTGCAGGGGTAAATATAAACAATGCTGCAGCCCCTTCTATAGTAACAGTTATTTTACCAAAAAAAGGGGCAATTTCGGCAACCGACCCACTTCAATCACTGAGTGAAGGCAATATAAAAGCGACCGGTGTTTTTGCCATACAACAGGATTTTGACAACAAATATGCTATCACCAATATAGACTTTGTGAAGCACCAAATGGGGTTTGCACAGAATGAATACAGTGCTGCAGAAATAAAACTGACCGACCCTTCCAATTTACTAAAAGTACAACAGCAACTTTCAGTAATGCTAGGCAGCAGCTTTAGGGTGCAATCAAAGTACGAACAAAATACTAGCTTATACAATACGATGAAGCTTGAAAAATGGGCCATCTATGCAGTGCTTACACTGATTCTATTCATTGCTGCCTTTAATATGATCAGCGCCTTAACTATGCTAGTACTAGAAAAACAAAAAGACATCAGCGTACTCCAAAGTATGGGTGCCGATAACAGCATGATATTAAAAATATTCTTAGGGGAGGGATTGCTACTGGCAGCTATTGGCGCTATCACTGGAATAGGAATGGCATTACTAGTTTGCCTTCTACAGATAAAATTTCACCTGTTCAAATTGCAAGGAGGCTCTTTTTTAATTGATTATTTTCCTGTAAAACTACAGCCTTCAGATTTTATACTAGTATTGTCCACAATAACTCTGATCTCGTTTTTAGCTTCTTGGTTTCCCGCTCGAAAAGCAGCCAGCCAATTGATTGAATTACGATAGCGAACGATATATTCCCAAATAAAAACGCTTTCTAATTAGAAAGCGTTTTTAATAATATACCCTACTTTTTTCCCTTAATAGTCTCCCATGGTTTCCGGTAATTGGGCAAGTGCAATTTGCAACTGCTCATCATTGGGAGCTATTCCGTGCCAGGCGTGACTACCTTCCATAAAATCAACGCCCTTACCCATTTCCGTTTTCATCAAAATTACAATCGGCTTCCCTTTTCCAATATATGTTTTAGCGAGATGAAGCCCCGCCACTATTTCGTCCATGTCATTTCCCTTTTCGATGGTTAATACCGTCCAACCAAAAGCCTCAAATTTTGAAGCGAGGTCTCCCAGATTCATTACCATACTCGTAGGGCCATCAATTTGCTGCCCATTCCAATCAATGGCTGCGATAAGATTGTCCACTTTTTTATGCGCGGCAAATAAAATTGCTTCCCAGTTTTGTCCTTCATTCAATTCCCCATCTCCGTGTAGAGAATAAATAATTCCCGCATCCTTATTGAGTTTTTTTGACATCGCTGCGCCAAGTGCTACACTCATTCCCTGACCTAGTGAACCACTTGCCACTCTTACACCTGGTAAATGCTCATGAGTAGTAGGATGCCCTTGAAGGCGGCTATTCAGCTTACGAAAGCTGGATAATTCTGATACAGGAAAATAACCGCTACGTGCCAATACACTATAAAAAAGAGGTGAAACGTGTCCATTACTGAGAAAAAAAAGATCTTCCCCTGCCCCATTCATATCAAACTGGGGATTATGTTTCATGATGTCAAAATACAAAGCAGTTACATAATCTGTACATCCCAACGACCCGCCGGGATGACCGCTCTGAACTCCATGTACCATCCGCACGATATCTCTGCGTACCTGACTTGCTATTCCTTTTAAATCACTCATTTTTTTTGTTTATGCGATGCAAACCTACTTCAAATACCTACAAAAGCAAAGTAAAATTATAACCTAGCAATTATTTTTTCAAAAACTGAAACAACCCGTAAGGGTAGATTGCCAACAAATAAATAATTTAATTAATATAAAAAGGAAACTTTTACTCCATTTGCTTTTACATACAACACATTTTAATTATATTGTATATGTTTTAAGTACTTGCCTTGATTACTTATTCTTACCGAATTTATTTCTAGAACCATTTTGAACACCCCTACGCATGTTTACTATTTTTTTAAGCGGAGTCCTTGCCTTTTTCGTGACCTTATTGGCCATTCCTTCCATTATACAAGTTGCCAAAGAGAAAAAATTATTCGATGAGCCAGATGACCGGAAGATACACAAAACAGTTATTCCCACTTTAGGCGGTTTGGGGGTTTTTGCAGGCTTTATATTGTCGCTGCTTTTAATGGCATCCAACAGCAGCGGTGAATTACAATATTTTGTAGCTGCCGCAATCCTACTTTTCTTTTTAGGAATCAAAGATGACATCTTGATTATTTCGCCCGCAAAAAAATTAATCGGGCAATTCCTGGCAGCAGGCATCCTAGTTCAATATGGTGGCCTACAAATCACCCACTTGTTTGGCTTTATGGGGGTTTTTCAACTACCTCCTGTGGCCTCCATTCCCTTCACTTTACTTACCATCGTATTCCTAATCAATTCCTTCAACCTGATTGATGGAGTGGATGGGCTAGTGGGATCGATTGGACTATTGACCTCCTTATTTTTTGGAGCTTACTTTTTATTGACTGGCCAGCCATTCTACGCAATTATGGGTTTTTCATTGGCCGGTAGTTTGCTTGCCTTTTTATTTTTCAACTTTTCACCTGCCAGCATATTTATGGGCGATACTGGGTCCTTATTGATTGGCGTGGTCAATGCAATAATGGCAGTAAAATTCATCGCCTTTGAAAGCAATAAAGATGGCGCATTACCATTAGCATCAGCCCCTGCATTGGCTATTGGCATATTGATCATCCCCATTTTTGACACCATTCGAGTTTTTGGGTTACGTATTCTCAACAAACGATCACCCTTCAGTCCGGACAGAACCCATATTCATCATTTTTTACTTGACCTTGGATTTAGCCACCGCAAGGTTACCTTGATTTGCGTACTTGTCAATGTAGGATTTATTAGTTTGGTTTTTTTGCTGCGAAATTTGAGCACCACTATCTTAATTGGCATTGTGATGACGATCGCCTTTGCATTAATGGGCCTAGTTCATCATAAAAGAAGCATCCTGCTGTCGCAAACAAGCAAGGATTTACAGAACAAAAGAAATTTACTACCTTCTTTTCCTTCCAATTTACTTGCACCCAAAACTGTTAAAATAAACTAGTTTCCATTTTTACTATAAAAGATTATCCAGTTACTTTACCAATAAATAAGCGATTATTTGCCCGTCTAATATTCTTTTCTTTAGTTTTGCACTTACTTAATTTTCTTTACTATGTCAGAAGAATTGGAATTGATTAAACAGGATACGGAATCTTTAATGAAAAAGGCAATCAACCACCTGGAGGCCGAACTGGTAAAAATAAGAGCGGGCAAAGCAAATCCGAATATGCTAGATGGCATTGTTGCAGACTACTACGGCTCACCCACCCCGCTATCCCAGATAGCCAATATATCAGTACTGGATGCCCGAACAATTTCAGTACAGCCCTGGGAAAAGAAGATGCTTCAGCCTATTGAAAGGGCAATCATTGCCAGCAATATTGGCATCAACCCGCAAAATGATGGCAATTTCATCAGGCTTTATCTTCCTCCACTTACCGAAGAACGCAGAAAGGAATTAGTGAAAAGATGCAATGGCGAGGGAGAACAGGGCAAAGTATCCATTCGCAATATACGAAGGGAGGCGATTGAGCAGGTAAAAAAATTACAAAAAGATGCTGTAATAAGTGAGGATGCAGCCAAAGAAGGGGAGGCAGAAATTCAGGAATTTACCAACCGATTTACCTTACTGGTAGAGAAACATTTGGAGGCAAAGGAAAAAGAAATCATGGTGATTTAATTGAAAAAATCAGTCCTCAAATAGTAAAATCTGGCAAATCACTTAGTTCCACCAGAGCGCCCCTTTTTCCTGTAAATCCAAAACAATGGGTTCCATTGGTAATTACGATATAGGGTACATTCAAGGTAATATTGTACCGAAGTGCTTGGTTCAACACCTGCTCGTTTAATGCAACGGACATTTCCTTACACTCAATGATCATCCACGGCAACGTGTTTTGATCATATACCACGATATCAAACCGCTTGGTAAGATCCCCCAACTGGATTTCCTTTTCAACTGCTATAAGGGAAGCGGGATATTGCTTAACCTGAATCAAATATCGCAAAAAATTTTGCCGCACCCATTCTTCCGGAGTAAGCATAATCCATTGCTTTCTAATTTCGTCAAAAATAAATTCTTTTCCCAACTGGTCCTTTATTTTTGGTTGGTAGGCTGGGTATTCAATCTTAATCATAGACTAGCAGAAAAGATTTTGTACTTTTAACAATAGTTATCTGCATGCGTATATTATTACAAATAACAATTTCATTACGAAAATAATTGAATTACTAATACCGAACGGCAAATTAACTGTTGAACCAATTATACTAAAAATGAAAACAAAGGAAAGCATCGTTGAAAACTGGCTACCTCGGTACACCGGTGAAAAATTGGAAAATTTCGGACAATACATCTTACTTACCAATTTTTCAAACTACGTACAGATGTTTGCAGATATCAATAAAGTAGCTGTAGTGGGCACAGACAGGCCGATGCAATGTGCCACTGCTGACAATATAACCATTATCAATTTTGGGATGGGAAGCCCCGGTGCTGCCACCATCATGGATTTGCTCACTGCCATAGAACCCAAAGCAGTATTGTTTTTGGGAAAATGCGGTGGCTTAAAAAAACGAAATACTATCGGCGATTTAATATTACCCATCGCAGCACTGAGAGGCGAGGGAACTAGCAATGATTATTTCCCACCAGAAGTACCTGCCTTGCCTTCATTTATGCTTCAAAAAGCAATTTCCACCACCATTCGCGACCATGCCTGTGATTACTGGACCGGCACCGTGTACACTACCAACCGCCGGGTATGGGAACATGACGAAGTATTTAAGGAATACCTTCAACGCATAAGAGCATACGCAATTGACATGGAGACAGCGACTATTTTTTCGGTTGGATTTTATAACAAAATTTCTACTGGCGCCCTCTTACTAGTGAGCGATAGTCCGATGGTGCCAGAGGGAGTTAAAACGGAAGCCAGCGATATCAAAGTCACCTCCGAATTTGTAGAACGACATCTGAAAATTGGCATCGACTCCTTAAAGCAGCTCATCAACAACGGACTAACGGTAAGGCATCTCCAATTTTAATTTTTTTACCCAATATTTATTAATGGAAATTCATACTTGCATCGCCCGGCAACTTATTACGATAAGCTGAATCATCCAAAAATCCACCAGTCACAATTATGAAGGAACAAGTATATGCCTATCATCAACTTTACCTTTTTGCAAAAAACATTTTCCTTCAAATAGGCTGCAGCGAAGCCGATGCAACTACTGCTACCCAGGTGCTACTGTCTGCCGATCTAAGGGGTGTCGATAGCCATGGTATTGCCCGGTTAACCGGCTATGTGAGGCTTTGGGAAGTAGGCAGAATCAATACGAATCCCTGTATTCAAATAATTCACGAAACCCCTTCCACCGCTGTTATTGACGGTGATAAAGGGTTGGGATTGGTGGTTGCCCCTGCAGCAATGCAAGTAGCCATTGACAAAGCCCGCAATGTGGGGACCGGTTGGGTAAGTGTCAAGAATAGTAATCATTTTGGCATCGCAGGCTACCATGCAATGATGGCACTCGACAATGATATGATTGGAATTGCTATGACCAATGCCTCGGCATTGGTAGCCCCCACTTTTTCAACAGAACGGTTGCTGGGAACCAATCCTATCGCGGTAGCCATTCCTGCGGGCATTGAGCCTCCTTTTGTGGCTGATTTTGCCACCACCACCGCTGCCAATGGAAAACTGGAAATGCTGCAACGAAAAAATGAAGACACGCCAGAAGGCTGGGTTCAAACGAAAGAGGGTGCCGCCAGCACCAATGCAAATGAAGTAAAAAACGGCGGAGCATTGTTACCCTTGGGTGGAGATAAAGAACATGGCAGCCATAAAGGTTTTATGCTAGGCTCTATTGTAGATATCTTTTCAGGTATTTTAAGCGGTGCCAATTATGGTCCCTGGGTACCGCCTTTCCCAGCCTACATACCTATGCCCGAAAATTTACCTGGTGAAGGAATTGGTCATTTTTTTGGTGTAATGCGTATTGACGCTTTTAGACCTGCAGCAGACTTTAAAATACATATGGACAAATGGATACAGCGGTTCCGTTCGGCCCAAACCATACCAACCGAATCCAG
>CANJDY010000092.1 GCA_947472635.1 Chitinophagaceae bacterium | reverse complement strand
TTAAAATCAACTTGACCATCACCTAATGAACGGAAGCGCCCAGCTCGGTTTACCCAACTTTGGTATCCACCATACACACCTTGCTTACCTGTGGGGTTGAATTCAGCGTCTTTTACATGAAAAGCTTTGATGCGCTGGTGGTAATGGTCAATATAAGCAAGGTAATCGAGGCATTGCAATACAAAATGGGAGGGGTCGTATAGTAAGCAAGCACGTGGGTGATTGTTTACTTTTTCCAAAAACATTTCGTAAGAAATGCCATCATGCAAATCCTCGCCTGGATGAATTTCGTAGCATACATCTACTCCGCATTCGTCAAATTCATTTAAAATAGGCAACCATCGGTTAGCCAATTCTGTAAAGCCTGTCTCCACTAATCCTGCGGGGCGCTGTGGCCAAGGATATACGGTCTGCCAAAGCAAGGCACCACTAAAAGTAGCGTGTGCATTCAAGCCAAGATGTAGGGACGCCTTGGCTGCGTATTTGAGTTGCTGTACTGCCCAAGCAGTTCTGGCAGTAGCATTACCATGCACAGCTGCAGGGGCAAAGCCGTCGAAGAGTGTATCGTAGGCAGGATTTACGGCAACCAATTGACCCTGTAAGTGGGTCGACAATTCGGTAATTTCCAAACCGGCGTTTTCAACAATGCCTTTGATTTCATCTGCATAGGTTTTGCTTTCAGCAGCTTTTTGCAGATCGATCAGTCGGGCATCCCAGGTGGGTATCTGAACACCAGTAAACCCCTTTTCTTTTGCCCATTTACAAATAGAAGGAAGTGAATTGAAAGGAGCTGTATCTCCTGCAAATTGCGCCAAAAATATACCGGGACCTTTGATTGTTTGCATATAAAATAATTTGATAGTGATAATTTATTAACTAATAACTGAAAGCTGCTGAATACAAAAACATCTTTTACTTTCATTCTACAATTGGCAACTTAGCCCCCCTATACGATAAATTCAGTCCATTTTTTTTCTGATTGAGCGGAAAGTACCACGTTGTCAATAAATGCCATCCCTCTGATTCCATCGGCTACAGATGGAAAGTCCAGCGCTTCTTTAGGAGCTTCGGTGCCATTCATTTTTGCTTGTAGGGTAGTCGCAAAATTTTTGTAAATATTGGCAAATGCCTCTAGGTATCCTTCTGGATGGCCACCTGGTGTGCGACAGCTGTTGGTAGCATAAGTGGAAAGTCGGTCTCCGTAATTTGAACCAGCTCGAAGTATTTGGGTGGGTGCATCCAGCCATTTTAATAGCAAAGTATTCGGTTCCATTTGTGCCCATTCGATACCGCCCTTTTCTCCGTAAACCCTTATTTTTAGTGCATTTTCTTCTCCTGCCGCTACCTGAGAAGCCATCAGTACACCTGCTGCTCCATTATCGAATTTCAATAATACGTTTCCATCATCATCTAGGGCTCTACCATCTACCATGATATTCAAATCCGCACAAAGTTGCGTAATTTTTAATCCAGTTATATATTCTGCTAAGTGAGCCGCATGTGTTCCTATATCTCCCATGCAGCCACTCTTGCCGCTTCTTTTAGGATCGGTTCTCCAAGCGGCTTGCTGGTTACCTTCTCTTTCGGATAATTTACTCAACCAACCCTGAGGATATTCAACCCATACCTTTCTTATTTTTCCCAATATCCCATCGCTCACCATTGCCTTTGCTTGCTTAACCATTGGATAGCCTGAATAAGTGTGCGTAAGACAAAGGACCAGCCCTGTTTCTTCTACTAGCTTTTTCAATTCTTTAGCTTCCTCTAATGAAAATGTGATTGGCTTTTCAATCACCACATTAAACCCATTTTCCAAAGCCAGTTTTGCAGGGGCAAAATGGGCAAAATTCGGCGTAACGATTGTTACGAAGTCCATTCTTTTATCAGCAGGCTGCAAACTTTCCTTCTCTATCATTTCTTGGTAAGTAAGGTAAATTCTATCTTCTGGAAGAAATAAGGATTGGCCAGAGTCTTTTGCAATTTCCGGATTAATGCTTAACGCACCACATACCAATTCAACTAAACCGTCCATATTGGAGGCATACCGATGAATTGATCCAATGAAGGCGTCTTTTCCACCTCCAATCATTCCCATTCGTAATTTTCTTTTCATACAAATTAATTTTAATACAAGTTCTTTAAATATTTATAGGTTTCAAATTATTTACAATTTTACGGATAAAATCTATATACATTTAATTTAATATTTTTCGTGTACTACTCTTACTTGTTTTTAGTAATTGAAGCCAGTAGTTACCTCTTTTATCTAAATTGGCTAACTAAATGGCAACTTCTTGGGAGCAAGGAGATTTTAGCACCTATCGCTGAGGAGCAAAAAAAGTAGGTAAAGAGGTCGGTTGTAAGCAGTTTCAAAAAATAATTGCTCTATGAACTTTATTAAGATAAAAATCAATAATATTACATTTCATATTTGCAACGCTATTTTACATCCTTTTAAAATTAACGATTATGCTCGCCAATGTTCAAAAAAAACAATTATTCGTAGCCAGTTGCCTGGCACTTTTAGTAACCTCTCTTTCTTTTGGAATTCGTGCCGGTATCCTTGGCCGACTGGGAGTACAATTTGAATTAAATACCCAGCAGCTCGGAACAATTGCCGCTACTGCATTCTGGGGCTTTCCCCTTGCTATTGTAATAGGAGGTATGGTAGTAGATGCCATTGGGATGAAAAAATTACTCGTTGCTGCTTTTGTATTTCATTTAGCGGGCATACTGCTAACCATCTTCGCTACAGGCTACTGGAGTTTGTTCATTTCAACCTTGTTGGTTGGAATTGCGAACGGCACCGTAGAAGCGGCTTGTAATCCACTGGTGGCTACTATACACAGTGATAATAAAACAACCAAGCTCAACCATTTCCATCTTTGGTTTCCAGGTGGGATTGTTATAGGTACGCTTTTGGTATTCTTTTTAGATAAAGTGGGTATCGGCTGGCAGGTGCAAGTAGGCTTAATGATTATCCCAACAGTTATCTACGGCTATCTATTCAGTAAATTGGAATTTCCAGTTACAGAGAGAGTAGCTAGTGGGGTTTCTGGTGCAGAAATGTATAAGGCACTACTTAATCCATTATTTATTTTAATGATTATTTTAATGTTTGGCACTGCCATTACCGAATTATTTACAGGTCAGTGGATTGATGTTTTGTTAAAAAATGTTACTGATAATGCCATTTTGCTATTGACACTAGAAACAGGTGTAATGGTAGTTGGACGTGCTTTTGCTGGCCCCGTAGTTCATAAATTTTCTCCACTGGGTGTATTGTTAATATCATCTATTTTGGCCGCTGCTGGTTTATACCTGCTTGGTCATACTTCTGGAAATATGCTTTTTGCAGGTGCAATTTTATTTGGCATGGGAGTATGTTATTTTTGGCCTACCATGCTGGGTTTTGTATCCGAAAATTTACCAAAGACCGGAGCCGTTGGAATGAACCTAATGGGTGCTGCGGGTATGTTTGCCGTATCTGTTTACATGATTTTTATGGGTGGTTATTATGACAAATTATTGGCTGCACATATGGAAAACGGATTAGATGCAGCAAAAAAAGCGGCTGGTCCAGAAATTATTAATGTCACCCTTATTATACCAGTTGTGTTGATCGTTGCATTCGCAGGATTATTTCTGTTTATGCGATCAAAAAAATCAACCGCTGCATAAACTAATTTTTCATTCAATCGTTTAATAATTACAAATGTCGGATAATCAAAACAGGCGCAATGCCATCAAAAATATATTGGTAGGTTCAGCAGCGCTTGGATCATCTTCTATGTTAAGCTCTTTTAAAGAAAAAGAAAATATAAATGACAGCCAATTGAAATTAAAAGGGAATATCAATCATTCAGTTTGTGCATGGTGCTACAGCAAAATGACCATTGAAGAATTATGCCTTGGAGTAAAGAAAATTGGATTTTCAGCGATTGATTTGGTAGGCCCCAAAGACTGGCCGACTTTGCAAAAGCATGGAATTTTTTCTTCTATGTGCAATGGGGCAGAGATAGGGCTGACCAATGGTTTCGCAGAAAAGAAGTTTCATGAAAAGCTGATCCAGAATTATACAGATATGATTCCGATAGTGGCCAAGGCGGGGTATAAAAACCTGATTTGTTTTAGCGGCAACCGTCGGGGAATGGATGACGAAACCGGTTTAGCTAATTCAGCTGAAGGATTAAAAAAAATCATTGGCTTGGCCGAACAGCACGGCGTTATTTTACATATGGAATTACTCAACAGTAAAACCAATCACAAAGATTATATGTGCGATCGATCCAATTGGGGAGTGGAGTTGTGTAAAAGGGTAGGTTCTGAAAATTTCAAGCTCCTCTATGACATTTACCATATGCAAATTGATGAGGGAGATGTAATTGCTACCATTCAGGCCCACCACCAATACTTTGGTCATTACCATACTGGAGGTGTTCCGGGAAGGAATGAAATTGATGACACCCAAGAGTTGTATTACCCTGCCATCATGAAAGCGATTGTAGCAACCGGATTCAAAAATTATGTTGCACAGGAGTTTATTCCTGCAAAAGAGGATAAAATTCAATCGCTGAAGGAGGCAATAAAAATATGTGATGTATAATCCTCTTGGAATTATTTTAATATTTTCATTTAGCATAAAAAATTCAAAATGGCTGAAAATAAGTATGACGCAATTGTAGTAGGCTCTGGCATCAGTGGTGGATGGGCAGCAAAGGAATTAACTGAAAAAGGGTTGAAAGTATTGATGCTGGAAAGAGGTAGGAATATTGAACACATAAAGGACTATCCGAGCGCTTCCAAAGCACCCTGGGAATTTCCTCATGCTGGAGGAAGAACCCAACAAATGATTCAAGATTACCCCGTTTTGAAAAGAGATTATCCACTCAATGAAATGAATCTTGACTATTGGGTAAAAGACAGTGAGAGTCCATATACAGAGGTGAAACGCTTTGATTGGTTTAGAGGGTACCATGTGGGTGGTCGTTCACTCATGTGGGGGCGGCAAAGTTATCGGTGGAGTGATTTCGATTTCGAGGCTAATTCAAAAGATGGCTTTGGAGTGGATTGGCCTATTCGCTACAAGGATATAGCTCCTTGGTATGAGTATGCTGAAAAATTTGCAGGGATCAGTGGATCCATGGAAGGGCTGCCTCAGTTGCCTGATGGGCATTTTATGCCGGCTATGGAATTGAATTGCGTTGAGAAGGATGTAGCGGCCAGGCTAAAAAAACATTATAATAACAGTCGTACCATGATTATTGGGCGTACTGCTAATATTACAGTACCCCACGAGGGACGTACCAATTGCCAATATCAAAATAAATGTTGGTTAGGTTGTTCTTTCGGAGCTTATTTTAGTACCCAATCTGCAACACTTCCTGCTGCTATGAAAACGGGCAATTTGACCGTGCGTCCTTTTTCAATTGTTACCAAACTTATTTATGACAAGGATACAAAAAAAGCAAAAGGGGTTGAAGTATTGGATGCAGAAACAAACCAAACCTACGAGTTCTTCAGCAAGATTGTTTTTGTAAATGCATCTGCTTTGAATTCCACCTGGTTATTAATGAATTCCGCTACTGAAATATGGCCGGAGGGCTTAGGTAGCAGCAGCAATGCATTGGGCCATAATTTAATGGATCATCACTTGGGTGTAGGTGCTAGTGGAGATGTGGACGGCTATGAAGATAAGTATACTTATGGACGTCGGGCAAATGGTGTTTATATTCCACGATACCGAAATCTATTTGGAAATAAAAGTGATTATTTACGTGGGTTCGGTTACCAGGGTGGTGCAAGTCGTGAAGGATGGAAAAGACAGGTGGCAGAATTGTCCATTGGTGCAGATTTTAAAGATGCATTGTCTGAGCCTGGGGATTGGAAAATGGGTATTGGAGGTTTCGGGGAAATTCTTCCTTATGCCGAAAATAAAGTAACACTGGATAAAACCAAAAAAGATAAATGGGGGCTTAATGTGTTAGCCATTGATTGCGAGTTGAAGGAAAATGAATTGAAGATGCGAAAAGATATGATCAGTGATGCTATTGAAATGTTGGAAGCTGCCGGTGTTAAAAATGTTAAAGGACGCGATGGAGACGGAACACCTGGTAGAGGTATTCATGAAATGGGTACTGCCCGTATGGGTAAAGACCCTAAGACTTCTGTTCTTAACGGTAATAACCAGGTGTGGGATGCTAAAAATGTGTTTGTAACAGATGGTGCCTGCATGACTTCGGCAGCATGTGTGAATCCATCACTTACCTATATGGCACTAACGGCAAGAGCCGCTAATTTTGCTGTTGAAGAATTGAAGAAAGGGAATCTGTAGATCATTTTAAAACCAGAAGTATGCACTTAACTAGAAGAGATTTGCTGCAAAACGTAGCTATATTACTTGGAGGCTCTATTGTGGGAGGATCTGTTTTCAGTATCTCCGGCTGCCAATCAACGGATAAAGCAGTCAACGCTTTGTTTAGTGAAAGTCAATTGGCTTTTATGAATGAAATTGCCGATACCATTTTACCTACTACTAGCAGTCCCGGCGCTAAAACGGCCAATGTGGGCAAATTTATGTCGGTGATGGTATTGGATTGTTATGAAGTAGCCAACCAAAAAATATTTATGGATGGACTCAAAAAAATTGATGAGTTGAGCGAAAAAAAATTCAATAGTTCCTTTGTAAAAGCTACTGCTTCACAGCGAACGGAGTTATTGAAAACTTTGGATGCTGAACAATCGGCTTACCAAGCTTCTAAAACTAAAGAAGCCCCTTCTCATTATTTTAGAATGATGAAAGAACTAACTGTGTTGGGGTATTTTAGTTCCAAAGAGGGTGCTACCCAAGCCCTACGTTATTTGCCTGTACCTGGTAAATATGATGGAGCATATCCATATAAAAAAGGTGATAAGGCCTGGGCAACATAGTTTTATTTTTTTTACCTATTTAATTACTGCTTTATAATGCTAGGCTTTTTTGAAGACTTGAATTGTAAAGCAGTTTGTATAATTGAGCTACCTGACTGAAAAAAAAAAGAACCTTGTCATCGAACTGGGCTGTTAGTTAATTTTAATGGCTGTTCATGCCATCAATAAAAAATACTTACTGAATGAATACCCTACTGGCTGTAAGTTGCCTGTATTTAATTTTTTTCAAAAAATCAGTATTAAGGACATTGTTTCATTTTTTAAATTATTTCGTTGCTCTTTTTTATTTCATTCATTACTCCAAACTATTATGAAAAAAATCATCTTTTCCGCACTGGTATCTTTGATAACTTGTGCAGTGTCAGCTAATGTTCGGTTGCCGAAAATTTTCAATGACAATATGGTTTTGCAAAGGGACCATACCATTCCTGTTTGGGGATGGGCAGATAGTAAGGAAAAAATCACTATTCGTTTTAATCAACAAAGCAGGGTTGTAACAGCTGATAAATGGGGGAAATGGAAAATTGAATTTTCAGCGGAAGCAGCCGGAGGGCCTTTTCAACTAATCGTTACTGGAAAAAATAGTATTACGCTGAGTAATATTTTGGTAGGGGATGTGTGGATTTGTTCTGGGCAATCCAATATGGAATTTCATTTAAAAAATGCAACTGGAGCAGAAAAAGAAATTACCAATGCAAACTTTCCTCAAATAAGACAATTTGAAGTACCTAAAGAAGTTTCCTCGCAGCCTACCGATGACCTTACAGGAGGTGATTGGAAAATTTGTGATCCCAAAACTGCAGCTGATTTTACTGCAGTAGGGTATTACTTTGCAAAAGAATTGAATGCCGATTTGAAAGTACCCATTGGGCTGATCAACACTTCTTGGGGTGGAACCCATGTGGAGACCTGGACGAGCCGCAAAGCTTTTGAAAACAGCGATGAATATACCAATATGATTGCAGCTATGCCCTTGTTAAACCTCGATTCGCTAACCAAACAAAAAAATGCCCTTACTACCAAGCGCTTGGGAAAATTACAGGCTAACTTTTCGCCTTCCCCAGAAGAAATTGACTCTTGGAAAAAAGTTTCTTTGGATGATAGCCGTTGGCCAAAAATGAAGGTGCCGGGTTTGTGGGAACAGCAGGCTTTGGGTGATTTAGATGGCATTGTATGGATGCGAAAAACAGTTCAGGTTGCAGTGGCTGAAGCAGGAAAGGCCGCCATCTTAGAATTGGCCATGATTGATGATGCAGATATTTGTTATGTAAACGGAGTAAATGTGGGCAGCACTTCTTCTCATAATGCGCATAGAAAATACAAGGTTCCTGCAGGGATTTTAAAGGAGGGTAATAATGTAATTGCTGTGAGGGTGCAGGATACAGGAGGTGGTGGAGGAATATATGGGGAGGATGCAGAAATTAAGTTAGTCATTGGATCTACTCAATTGTCACTGGTTGGAGAATGGGCTTTTCAGGTAGAAGCAATTACCTCTAGTTCAACGGTAGGCCCCAATAGTTACCCTACCTTGCTTTTCAATGCAATGGTACACCCCTTGATTCCTTTCGCCATCAAAGGAGCTATTTGGTACCAAGGCGAATCCAATGCTGGCCGTGCCTGGCAGTACCGAAAAGCATTTCCATTGATGATAACGGATTGGCGAAAAACCTGGAACCAGGGTGATTTTCCTTTTTATTTTGTTCAACTTGCCACTTTTAATGCTAACAATGGCAACAGTCGTAAAGGGAGCACCTGGGCCGAACTAAGAGAGGCACAAGCGCTTACCTTGTCATTGCCTAACACCGGCATGGCGGTTACGACAGATATCGGTAATCCAACAGATATTCATCCAACCAACAAGCAGGATGTTGGAAAAAGACTTGCAGCAACAGCATTACACCAAACCTATGGTAAGAAAAATGTTTATACCGGACCTACCTATCAGTCGTTCAAGGTTGAGGGGGATAAAATTTCACTTTCATTTACTAATATGGGAGCAGGGTTAACAACGAATAATAAATATGGATATTTACAGGGCTTTGAAATTGCTGGAGCGGATCACCAATTTCATTATGCCAGGGCATATATTGAAGGCGACAAAGTGATT
>CANJDY010000091.1 GCA_947472635.1 Chitinophagaceae bacterium | reverse complement strand
TCAAATCTTGATTTTGCCGAAACCTTTCTTGATATTGCAGGAGTGAAAAAACCTTCTGATATGCAAGGAGAAAGTATGGTTCAAATATTAAAAGGGAAGACTCCGGCAAACTGGAGGAAAGAACATTATTATCATTACTATGAGTATCCTGGTTCTCACATGGTTAAACGCCATTATGGAATCAGCACGAAAAGATACAAACTCATTCATTACTATTACGATATAGATGAATGGGAACTTTTTGATATTTTAAAAGACCCCCTCGAAATGAAAAATGTATACAACGACCCTTCTTATACTTCAATCAAAGCCGACTTGTACAAAAGACTAGATCAACTTCGATTGAAATATAAAGACAGTGAGGCATCGGCGAAATCATTTCTTCCTAAAACTAACAAATAATTTTTTTGCTATCAGACATTCTATCCGAGTTTTTTTGGATGGGGTTGGCTCGGATTGAATCAGGTGAAATTTCATTTTTAGGGATGCACACCGCTACGCGATGCTGTTGACTAATGTGGGTATCGAACTACTTCGACATCATTCTTTTGCGCCAAACCTTTCGTACTACGACCTTCTACAATGAGTTTTTCAAGCAACTGCTTCATTTCTTCGACCTTCTCTGGCATCGAAGCAGCGAGGTTATTGGTTTCACTGAGGTCTTTCTCGAGGTTGTAAAGCTGCACTGGTTGGGATTGATCACCCCCTTTGCCCCAGCCACCCGAGCCAGGGCCGGGAATGTACTTCCATTTACCCTGCCTTACAGCAGGCAAGCCGTTGCTGCTGGCACTAACTGCATTTTCACGGGTCGGTTTCTCCTTACCTTTAAACAGCGGCAGCATGCTGAAACTGTCTTCTCCAGCGTCAGCTGGAAGCTTCCTCCCGAGTATGTCAGCCAGCGTGGAAAAAATATCTGCTTGCTCCACTAGTTGGTTGCATAAACTACCAGGCTTCACGATGCCGGGCCAACGCACAATAAACGGCACACGATGCCCTCCTTCCCAAGCGTCGGATTTGTAACCACGCAATGGGCCACTTGGATAATGCCCCTTTTGCTCAAGTACATCTGCTCCAATATAAGGAGCGCAACCATTGTCGGAGGTAAAAATGACCAAGGTATTACCCGCTGCTCCGCTCTTCTCCAGCGCATCCAACAAACGGCCCACGGTAGCATCCGTCTGCATTACAAAATCAGCATACGTGTTGAGACCGCTCTTGTTCTTCCACTCATCAGTTGGGGAAAGTGGGGTATGTGGTGCGGTCAATGCGAGATAGAGCAAAAATGGTTCAGGGTGTTTTGCAGCATCAGCAATAAACGCCTCCGCATGTTGGGCAAGGGTAGGAAGAATGTTATCCAGCTTCCAGTCCTTCAAAGCAGGCCCCTGTTTACTTGCCAAATTATTTCCAATGACGGCTATGGGTAGAAACTCGCTCGGAACACCCACCGTGTGGTCGTTTTCGATGAAACAATAAGGCGGCCAGTTCGGCACGTCGGTGCCAAAATAGGTATTGAAACCACGAGTGGTAGGACCAGCTGCGATGGGCTTCGAGAAAAATCCACTCCATGCCTCCACCTGCTGCTCCGTTGCAACATCGGGCGCTCGATTTGGCTTCGCCTCATCATCCTTGTTGGCCCTTTTGGGTGCCAGTAGTAGTGACTTTTGCTCCTTTGAAATAGGCCATTGCCATCCGAGGTGCCACTTGCCAATGGCAGCCGTCTGATACCCCTGTTGCTTCGCCAGCGTACCTATGGTGAGCCGTTCTGGTGCGATTAATGGCGCTCCAAAGACATCCACAATCCCTTCCTGTAGTCGTGTTCGCCAGTGGTAACGACCAGTGAGAAGAGCGTATCTCGAAGGCGAGCAAACCCCTGAGGACGAATGACCATCAGTGAATCTCATGCTTTGCGACGCAAGCTTGTCGATTTGAGGCGTTGCTATTTTTCCGCGCTGCGGATTGTAGCAATGGAGATCTCCATAACCAAGATCATCGGCCAAAATAATTATTATATTTGGTTTACTGGAAGTTGTTTGAGCAAAACATACCATAGCAAGCAAAAGGCTATAAACTAGTAAAAATGTTTTTTTCATTTATTTTTTTTTTTTGATTGAATGTATTTTGTCTATTCATTTTTTCCCCGCAGAAATTGCAAGGCAGTTTTATGATTGTAGGACTTAATACGGTAATTCTAATCCTTCGCCTAAAACCGATTTTCAGACGAAAAATTCACATCCCAACTATTATGAATAGTTAATTCAACCGCGCCCTATTTTTTTGCTGAATGTAAAATCTATTCCAGTTGTGTAAATACTATCTTTTTTTAGGGCTTGTAAAAAACAAGAAGGCCTATACAAACTACTGCACATAATTTGGATTTTTTTCAGGAAAAATAGCTTTCTCTTTTGTTAACCAGGCGTCTAATTGTAAAGATAGTTTTTTGGCAATTTTCGCATCCTTTACCACCAGGTTATTCTTCTCGCCAATATCCTGCTTAAGATTGTATAATTCTTCTTTACCCGTTTCGTACCATCGTATTAATTTCCAATCTCCTTCACGTATAGCGGAGCCTGGTGAACCACCCTGGTTGCCATAATGAGGATAATGCCAGTACAAGGCTCTCTTTTTTATCGTTTTGCTCATTAGTAATGATAAAATATTGACTCCACCGGTATGTTGCTTTGGATTCAATGGGAGTCCTGCTGCCTGCAATAAGGTTGGATAAAAATCATTGCTAATAACAGGAACCTGGCAAACACTTCCCGCCCTGGTTATTTCTGGCCATTTAATAATTAAGGGTTCCCTAATACCACCTTCATATAACCAACCCTTTCCGGCTCTCAAGGGCAGGTTAGCAGTTGGATGACCTTCTGATGTTGACAATCCCCCATTGTCCGAAAAAAATATAATGATGGTGTTATCATAAACACCCTGCTCCTTTAATTTTTTTATGACTTTACCGATGGCTTCATCCATCGCTTCCACCATGGCTGCATAGGTGGTATTACTTTGTACGATTCGAAGCTTCCTTTCCCCTTCTTTGGAAAACGCATCTAACAAACCAAGCCTAGCTTTTTTTTCTTCATACTTATCAACAAGATCCTTTCTTCCTTGTAAAGGGTTATGTACCGAATAAAATGAAAAGTATACAAAAAAAGGTTGCTCCTTATTATGAGTAATAAAGCTGCCGGCCTCCTTTGCAAGCCGATCCGGCAAATGTTCCCCCACGGGGCCATCAGTTAGCCGGGGATTTTTGTAAGGCGAAAAATAGCTTTTCGGTTGACCGGCGTTGTACCCGCCAAAATTGAAATCAAACCCCTGGTTTTCGGGCCAATAACCTTCCGGACCTAAATGCCATTTACCCGTAAAAAAAGTTTTATAGCCAGCGGTTTGTAAAGCCTCTGCCAACGTAAATTCATCCAGGCTGAGCCGGTCCTTATTAGTAGGAGGTATTAGTGGGGTATTGCGGCTCCATTTTACAGGTTGCGTGCGTTCTGCTTCAATAAAATCTGTAATTCCGGTACCAACGGGATATTTACCTGTAAGGATAGAAGCCCGGGTAGGACTGCAAACCGGACAGGCTGCATAAGCATTGGTAAATATCATTGATTCTTCAGCAAGCTTTTTAATATTGGGAGTTTCATAAAATGAAGTTCCAAATGGTTCTACATCGGTCCACCCTAAATCATCCACTAGGAAGAAAACAATATTTGGTTTTTTAGCCTGGGCGCGGACAGCTGATCGTATAAAAATCCCTGCAAGCAATAATAGCAATGCTGTTTTTAATATAATTTTCATGAATCGCTGTTTTTTTATGATTACTTGGTTATTTCAAAATTCTAATCTTTTCTACAGGATTATTTTGAATCCTGCACTGCTTTTTTGATAGATTCACTTACAGATTGTGCTAGCATTTTGTATCCCTCTTTTTGGAAATGAACATCATCATCACCTACTCCAAACTGTTCATGAATATCCTTTGAAATTACATTCAAATCATCAACCATGATACCATTCTGCTTCATTATTTTAACGGCAATCCTGTTATACTTTTTTTCATCCCCGGCAAATCGTCCCTCTTCATTTGAAGGGATTACGGTAGTAGTGGCAAAAATCAATTTCGCTCCGGTTCTTTTTAATAAGGTTACCAAAGCAATCATGTTGGTTTCATACTGCCCTGGTGTGAATTGAATTTTGCCATTTATTTTATCCCTGTTTCCATAAGCCTTAGCGTCGGGATGTCGATAACACAAATCCCATAAACCCCAATTGAAATGTATCACATCCCAATGCTCCCCTTTAAGCCATTCCTGCAGTTTGTCCAAACCTATACCCGTATGCGCTGCGTTGCCGGCATTATGTTCAACCACCGCAATTCCATTCAGTGCCGCTTTCACAAAAGGGAAATAGCCTATGGATATAGAATCTCCAATAATCAATACCCGCTTTTCATTTTGCTGAAATATTAAAACAGGTGATAGTAATAAAACAAAAAGTAAAAATTGCTTACAAAAAAAATGTATCATCCGTTAAATTTTAGAAATAGACAAACTTCTTAAGCCGTTTATTCATGTCTTTTGATTTAGCATGTACCAATAGCTAAAACGTGGTTAATTTGAATGAAGTATTTTAATACTATCAAAAAAAGAAACACCAATCCTATCGTGGGCGGGCTGTTATTGTCAGCTCGTTCGCGGTTGAATCAGTCCGGACGAGTCCGATGGAATTTTTCGCGGTAACTTTTACATCGTATGTTCCCGCAGGCAGTTTGGCAATCCTGTTTCCAGGAAGCTTCCATGTGCCATCCATGTTATCAACGCCCGTGTAAACCTTGCCCCCGATTTCTACAACCAGGCTTTGCGTCACACTGCCCAGTGTACCGGTGATATCGCTAGGTTTTTCTATGCAAGTGAGTTTGTTCACGGTGACATCCGGTGGCAGCCGGTCGAATTTGAAGCGGCCCAATTGATACGCTATTTTGAAATCCCGTGATTGCAGCACCTGCCGAACCCTAGGAATTAGCCGAGCAGCGTTCCAATAATAAATATGATTGAGCACCGAATCCGGAAGATTAAAACCTTCCAATGGAGGGCCGCGATGCAAGCCGGTGGTTACCTGGTTGGTTTCAAGAACCTTGCGTTCATCCAGGAATTTATCC
Source organism: Chitinophagaceae bacterium (assembly GCA_947472635.1). The sequence goes on along the minus strand of CANJDY010000091.1, from coordinate 3,956 downwards.
ACTTTGGCCCCTGCTTCAAAAACATCGGAACCAAAAAGGATGCGGTCACGGTATTTGATGTAAAAATCTCGGGCTTTGCTCACCGTATAATTTGCCGCCTGCCGCATATTGTGTGTAAAGGCCAGATCCACAAAAACATTTGGGTTATTATCAAATATCCCGGCCAATTTATCGAGCCCCTCGTCATTTTCGAGCATAAAAAGTCCGTGGGCAAAAATAAAGGTGGTTTGCGGGTGACTTTTGACAATTGTTATGGCGTCATCTTCAAATTTTGGGTAGGCAGCGCTGTTACCTTTCAAAGTACCTGGGTCTCCAGTGTGGTAACCAATCAGCGGCATGCCCTGCTTTCCGGCCTCAGTAAGCTGTTCATGGATCAGCGGTATTTCGCTGGAAAGAATCGCACCATGGGGCCACAATTTGAGGCCAACAAATCCCTGTTTTTTAAAGGTTTTAATTTCGTCAACTCCCCACCAGATTCCTTGCGAGGGAATTGTAAAAGCACCTGGCACAAAAAGAATTCTGTCATCCAGATTTTCCTTTACATAAATCATATCATTGCCAGGTAGCTGCCGCACACTAGCCGGACTCGCCTTGTCTCCGTTGTTGTCCTTCACCCAAAATAAGCCCGCTAGTGAAATACTAATGGTGCCGCCCCATTGGTCCATTGAATCAACGGCTTTTACATAGACGGTTTTTGCATCCATGTGGGTGTGCATGTCTACACGGGGCATTTTGGAAGAAGGGTAAATCACCTGCTGATTTGTCTTTTCTGCAATACCAGGCCAGTCATCGGTACGAAATGGAACGGCCGGTAGATTTTCCTTATTGTACAGATTGCACACCGGATTGGCATCCCAGCCATAGCGAACGGCAATGGGAGAAGGTACCTCTGGTGATGATACCAGCACGGTTGATCCATTTATAACCGCGTTGGCCCATACGAATTTCCTGTCTTTACCGGCAATGGCAAATCCGGTTAGTTGGCCTCCTTTGGCAACGAGGCCAATTTTGGCATGATCAAAAGTCAGCCTGATTGCTTTTCCGGTTATTTCCATTGACTTTTGCCATGGCCCCGACCATTCGATATGCTTTCCATAAGTAATCGCCAGGGCGCTAAGGGCAAGCCGTCTTCCGACTTCTTTTTTATTTTTCGGATGGATGTCGGCCGCATCGCCAATGTCAATAGCCATGGCTATGCCGCAATTGGGCAGGTTTTTTGCCGCCATTGCCTGGGCCTCTCTAATTTCCGCCCATTCACTCTCACGAGGTACATCAGAAGTTTTAGTAAAATTAGCAAGGGAAACAATGTGGAACCCGAAATCACCCTCTCCAAACTGCGCGCGCCAATCCCTGATCATAGCTGGGAGTAACCTGCGGTACTGGAAGGCACGATCCGCATTGCTTTCGCCCTGGTACCAGATAACTCCTTTGAAGGCAAAGGGAATAAGTGGTGCGATCATCCCGTTGTAAAGCACCGAGGAGATATTTGGGTTTCCAACCAGGGGCGCTCCTGTATTGGCACGAGTTGCTGTTTCCTGCACATGCCACCGGCTAGCAAGTGAAATTGCGGAAGCCTCCTCCCCAAATGGATAGGCTTTCATCTGGTTGGCTGGTCCAAAAAAACCACCCCCTCCTGAATTAACAATTCTTAAGGTAATCACATTACTGCCAGTTTTCAACACTGCTGCCGGCACTTTGTAAATGCGTGGCTGATCGAAATAGTCTGTTCGGCCCACGACTGTGCCGTTAAGCCAGGTTACATCACAGTCACCGATGGTGCCCAGGTTGAGAATGATTTCTTTGCCAGCCCATGCGGCCGGGATTTCAAAACTATGCTGTGCCCAAACAATGCCTTCATAACCGGGTATTCCACAATTTTGCCAGTTTGCAGGCATGTTTGCAATTTTCCAGTTTGAAACATCGGTTTCGGGTTTGTACCATTCCTTCTTTGTACCTGGATCCTTGGCCTGGTACCATTTTTCCATTATAACACCTAATTTGTCCGTTCCCGGAGTGGTAGCCACCTGCTGCACCTTTTCAATCTGGGAGGCAAAATCCCCCAGGGGAAGCAGCGCCGATTCACTGGTCCAAGCTTCGCAAACGGTGCCACCCCATGACGATGAAATAAGGCCGACAGGAATATTGATGTTGCGGTGCAACTCGCGGCCGAAGAAATAACCGACGGCAGAAAATCCACCCCATGGGCCTTGAATTAATGTAGCCGGGCTACAAGGCTGCCAGGCGCATTCAAGGCTAGGCTCCGGAGTGTACGCAATTCTCTTGGGAACATTCAACAACCGAATCAGTGGAAAATTAGCGGAGGCTATTTCGTTCGGTACATTACAAACTCCTATACCCATCTCCATGTTCGACTGCCCAGAACATATCCATACATCGCCCACGAGAATATCGGAGATGGTTGATTGTTGATTATTGATGGTTGATTGAACTTTCAACACAAGTCCGGTAGTGCATGCTGGCATAGGATCGAGGTATGCCATCCATTTTCCGTCTTTAGCGACAGTAGCATTTTTCTTTTGTCCGGCAAAGCTTACCATAATCTTTGTGCCCGGCTTTGCCCAGCCCCAGACAGGCACCCTGGCATCTCGCTGAAGCACCGCATGATCGGTAAAAAGTGGATGTAGCAGCGGTTTTGTATCCACCGCTGAGGCGCACACTAGCCCGTTGAAAGTAAATAGCAGCAGACAAGTAAGTATCAGCGCATATAAATATTTTGAAAACATACAACGGTTTTTTAATTGTTTATAAATTGCTTTACCAGGGATTATCAGTAATCTCATCCCGTTTTCAACCAAGGTTTACCTTCACGAATGATCTATTTTTTTGTGCTATTATTTTAGGGATATTGTAATTACATATTCCCCTTCACCCAATTCAAATTTACCAGTTTGTACACTTTCTATTTTTTCAGATTTAAAATTTTTGTTGGTTGATTTGATCGTTATTTTTTGTGACTGACTAATTGGTAAAATTACGTCTGCACTGCTTTTTGCAGGAATAGTTAATTCGTATTGTACAGTGCCCGGCTGTACCTTCTTCCAGTTTGAAATAATTTTACCGAAGGGTGAAAAATAGGAACAGTTTACATATTCCAATCCTCCAGGAGTGGACGGACCGATAATAAATTTTTTAAACCCGGGACTTTTAGGGTCAGGCCTTATTCCAGCCAACCAACGGTAGAACCATTCTGATACCGTTCCAAACATGGGATGACAATTGGAAAATGTATCATCGCTTTCCTTCCAGGTTTCCCATAAGGTAGTGGCTCCATTGTCAATCATAAAACCCCAGCCAGGGTAAGCTTTACTATTTACGATGTGAAAGACTGTATCAGAAGAAATATTTTCAGAAAGGGTTTCGAGAACATATTTAGTCCCAAAAATTCCGGTGGTAAAATGCCCTGCTGGACCATTCTGAACTGCGCTTAACAATGAATCTTTGGCTGCATTAATTTTATTGGCGGGAATAATTCCGTGATAGAGTAATGTGGAAAACAATGTTTGCCTGTTTATTTTCCCTGACACCGGCTTATCCCAGAATTCAGCTTGGATTAGGTCTTTCAATTTTTTTGCTAATCCGGCATATTTCTGCTCATTTTCTGCATCTCCCATAATAACCGCAAATTTTTGCATAATCCGGGCACATTGCAAATAATGAGCGGTACCTGTTAATTGCACAGGAACAGGTTCCATTGATTCATGGTCACTCAGTCCATCATCTACCAGTCCACTTGGATGGATTCTTGCCGCCTTGTCCATCCATTTTTTATCGAGTTCATACAATTCTTTTAACATTGCTGTATCGTTGTAATACAGCAAAAGGTAATCCTGGGTGATAAGAAAAGCGGATTCCCAGCTTATCCCGCAATAGTTAATTCCGGTAAATGGCGCCGTATCAACAAACAACGAATCATTCATCGCATCCACCCAATCGTA
>CANJDY010000090.1 GCA_947472635.1 Chitinophagaceae bacterium | reverse complement strand
TTGCTAAGGTCAGTGATTTCTGGTACCGCTGTCTGCATGCGATAAGCCATTTCATATTGTTGCACTTTCGCATTCACCTCAGGATCGCCTGATTCATTAAAAGTTTCAGCATTTAATTGCTCTAATTTATCGAGCATTTTTCTGCGGTCTGTTTTATTGATACTTTCAGGATTGTTTAAATACAATACAGGGCTATCCCCACTACTGAATTGTACACCTTGATGAATAGAATCAAGAAATCCATTGGACCATAATTTTGAATATACACCCTGTCCATTTCCCTTTCCTTTGGATAATAGCACGCAAAAAGCAGGTAAATTTTTATTTTCACTTCCCAAACCATAACTCAACCAGGATCCTAGGCTAGGCCGATTACCTACTTGGGCACCGGTTTGTAAAAAAGTAAGTGCTGGGTCGTGATTAATTGCTTCAGTATACATACTTTTAATCACACACAAATCATCCACCACTTTGGCGGTATGAGGAAGCAGTTCACTCATCCAAGCTTTTGCTTGACCATGCTGGTTAAAGTTAAATATGGAAGGAGCCAAAGGGAATGTTTTTTGACTTGCAGTCATGCCCGTTAGTCGCTGCCCATTGCGAATAGATTCAGGAAGATCCTGGCCAAACATTTCCTGAAGCTTAGGCTTGTAATCAAATAAATCTAATTGCGAAGGGGCACCATTTTGAAAAAGATAAATGACTCGCTTTGCTTTGGGGGCAAAATGAGGTAATCCTGATAATATCATTTCCTCAGGGGTTTTTTCGCCAAATAGATCCGGTATTAATAGTGAACCCAAGGCAACACTTCCAATACCCAAACTCATTTTTGAAAGAAAACGCCTCCGATTAAAATTAAGGCTGTATTCTAATAATTCTTTTTTCATAATCAAGATTTTACGATTGCTTCTTCCATGTTATAAATAATTGTAATTACTTTCATCAGTGCAGCAGTTGCATTAATATCCGCATTTTTGTCAAAAGGGAATTCTCCAACATTCAAGGTGACAGTGGCATCCAAATGTTTTTTGAAAAATTGTTGCAATTGGTCATCATAATAAGATTTCAAAATACTATATTCTTTATTACCTGCCACCCTACAAATAATACGGTGAAAGGCCATTTTAATAGTCCGCTCCGGCGACAACTTTTGCTTCACTAGGTTTTGAGCAAGCACTCTCGAAGCTTCCAGTACCGTAGGATCATTCATCATCATCAATGCCTGTAAGGGAGTATTGGTCTGAGAGCGTGTCACTTCGCATTGATCACGATTACTGCCATCAAATAATATCATGCTAGGAGGTGGCACTGTTAATTTAATAAAAGTATACATCCCCCTACGATACAAATCTTCCCCCTTATCTTGCATATAGGTTTTCAATCCTCCCCTACCAGAACTTGCCATTTCCCAAAGTCCTAGCGGCTGGTATGGTTTAACACTTGGCCCACCAATGGTGCTCACCAATAAGCCACTACCTGATAAAATGATATCCCTTACAAACTCAGCTTTCACTTTTTGACGCAAAGCACGGGTAAGATAAATATTTTCCGGATCTTTTTTGTAATTCTCCACGTTTATTTTCGATGATTGGCGATAAGTAGCAGACAAAACAATCTGTTTCATTAAGCGCTTGATATCCCAGCCATGCTCCTTAAAATCTACCGCTAACCAATCAAGCAATTCGGGATGAGTAGGCAATTCTCCCTGCATGCCAAAATCTCCGGCAGTTTTTACCAGTCCCCTTCCAAAAATTTCTTGCCAAATATGGTTTACAAATACCCTGGCAGTTAGCGGATTATCTTTGCTTACTGTCCAAGCAGCTAAGCCCACCCTATTGCGGTTATTTTTAGCAGTATCAAAAGCCAATACAGATTTTAATGCAGCTGGAAATACTTCAGTAGAAGGATGATCGTATACACCACGGTCAAGTACATAGGTACGGCGTAAAGTATCATTTTCTCCCATTACAGAAACAAACAAATTGCCAGTATCTTTTTTATTAAGGAAGGTCAAAAGACTTTTGTCAGCATCAGAAATAGTTAATATGGGAGCTTTGGCAGGTTTTAATGAACCCACATCACCATCAAAACCCACTTCTTTCGTATTATTAAAAAACGAAAACATTTGGTAATATTCTTTTTGAGAAATCGGATCATACTTATGATCATGGCATTGCGCACATTCTAGCGTTAAACCCAAAATCCCCTTCCCAAAGGTTTTGGTTTTATCAATATTGTAGGCAACGCGATACTCCTCGGAAATAACGCCCCCTTCTTCCGTAATTTTATGATTGCGCAAAAATGCAGTGGCCAGCATTTGTTCTTTAGTAGCATTGGGCAACATATCACCAGCAATTTGCCAAGTTAAAAATGTATTGTATGGAATGTTTTTATTGAAAGCATGAATTACCCAATCACGCCATGCCCACTGGGTTCTAAAATCATCATCCTGGTAACCAAAGCTATCGGCATAACGCGATATATCCAACCAATGAACCGCCATTTTTTCTCCATAAGCTGGTGAACTCAACAATAAATCAACAGCCGTTTCATAGGCAGTTGCAGATTGATTAGCTGAAAATTGGGACATCATTTTTTCGGAGGGGAGTAAACCTGTAAGATCGAGCGACAACCTTTTTAAAAGCCTTTCCTTGTCGGATTCTTCATTGTGTGAGAGTCCCATCTGCGATTGTTTACTGAAAATAAAGTTATCGATCGCATTAATAGCTACCTGGCCTTTATCAATTGAGGGTAATGGTAACTTTATGGGTTTAACAAATGCCCAATGACGTTCGTATTTAGCTCCTTGGCTTATCCATTTTTTAAAGAGGGCAATCTCATAAGAAGATAACAGGCCTAAATGAGAAGATGGTGATGGCATCTGATAAGCTGAATCAGTAGAACTGATCCGTTTATAGACTTCAGACTCCTCTGGTTTAAATGGAACAAATGCAAAAGCACCTTTTGTTTCCTTTAAAGGAGCAAAAGCAGAATCCTCCATATCAAGCCGCAAACCCGCTTCCCGCTTGTTTTTATCAGGGCCGTGACATTTAAAACATTTATCGGATAAAATTGGTCGAATATGAAAATTATAACTGATCAATTGCGGGATAGCCGATTGATTTACAGACTGAATATGGTAAATCCAGCTAAAAACTATTAGCAGCAACAAAGCAGTAACTATTAAAAATTTAAACCTCATATAGACAACTTATTAACCATTCTACTTTCAACTTCTTTTTTACAATTCGGTATAAATCAAAACAAAATTTAAAATCTGAAAAATAACCTAGGCAAAAGAGTACAATTTTACAATTACGCACCGATAAAAAAAATGATCAAATTAACCCGTTTCATTTTTATAATCAAGATTTGATAATAGCCTCTTCCATGTTATAAATCATATTAATTACTTTCATCAATGCCGCTGTAGCATTCATATCTAAGTTTTCCGTAAAAGGAAATTCACCTACATGCAATGTGGAGGATGCATCCAGTTGTTTTTGACGAAACTGTTGTAATTGGTCTTCGTAATAGCTTTTTAAAATTTCATTTTCCTTCGCTCCAGGTATTCTACAAATGATGCGATGAAAAGCTTTTTTAATTTTAAGATCAGGTGATAGATTTTCTTTCATTAGATTTTGAGCCAACACTCTGGAAGCTTCTAATACGGTAGGATCATTCATCATCATCAATGCTTGCAAAGGAGTATTGGTTTGAGAGCGCTTTACTTCACATTGATCACGGTTACTGGCATCAAACAATATCATACTTGGGGGAGGTACCGTTAACTTGATAAATGTATACATTCCTCTACGATAAAGGGCATCCCCTTTATCTTGCTTGTAGGTTCTCAATTCTCCCCTACCGGAACTAGCCATTTCCCAAAGCCCCTTGGGTTGATAAGGCTTAACACTTGGTCCACCAATGGTGTTTACCAGTAAGCCACTGCCCGATAAAATAATATCCCTTACAAATTCGGCTTGCACTTTTTGACGCGGTGCACGAGAAAGATAAATATTTTCGGGGTCCTTCTTGTAATTCTCGGGCTTTACCTTCGATGACTGGCGATAAGTAGCAGACAGTACTATCTGTTTCATTAAGCGCTTGACATCCCAGCCATGCTCCATAAAATCTACCGCTAACCAATCAAGCAGTTCGGGATGAGTAGGCAATTCTCCCTGCATGCCAAAATCTCCGGCAGTTTTTACCAACCCTCTTCCAAAAATTTCCTGCCAAATATGATTTACAAATACCCTGGAGGTAAGGGGATTATCTTTATTGACTGTCCAAGCAGCGAGACCTAGCCTATTGCGTTGATTTTTTATAGTATCAAAGGCCAATACTGATTTTAAAGCAGAGGGGAAAACCTCTGTAGAGGGATGATCGTACACGCCCCGATCAAGTATATAGGTACGGCGTAAAGTATCATTTTCTCCCATTACAGAAACAAATAAATTGCCGGTGTCTTTTTTATTAAGGAAAGTCAAAAGACTTTTGTCAGCATCAGAAATAGTTAATATGGGAGATTTGGCAGGTTTGGATGAACCCACATCACCTTCAAAACCCACTTCTTTCGTATTATTAAAAAACGCAAACATTTGGTAATATTCTTTTTGAGAAATCGGATCATACTTATGATCATGGCATTGGGCACATTCAGCAGTTAATCCCAATATACCCTTAGTAAATGTTTTGGTTTTGTCAAGAATATATCCAATTCGATATTCTTCTGGAATAATGCCTCCTTCTTCTGTATACTTATGGTTACGAAAAAAAGCGGTGGCCAGCATTTGCTCCTTTGTTGCATTGGGGAGCATATCTCCGGCAATCTGCCAGGTAAGAAATTGGTTATAGGGAATGTTTTTATTGAATGCATGAATCACCCAATCGCGCCAGGCCCATTGGGTTCTTACATTATCATCTTGGTAACCATAACTATCCGAATAACGGGCTATATCAAGCCAATGAACTGCCATTTTTTCGCCATAAGCGGGTGTGTTAAACAAAAGGTCAACCGCAGTTTCATAAGCATTGCTACTTTGATTGGCAGCAAATTGTGCCATCATTTTTTCGGAAGGAAGTAATCCAGTGAGATCGAGCGATACACGTTTCAACAACCTTTCCTTATCGGATACTTCATTGTGCGAAAGCCCCATTTGCTCTTGTTTATTGAAAACAAAGTAATCAATCGCATTGATGGCAAGTTCTTTATTAGAGATGGATGGTAAAGGAGCTTTGATGGGTTTAGCAAATGCCCAATGCTTCTCGTATTTGGCCCCTTGATTAATCCATTTTTTAAATAGGGCAATCTCAAAGGCTGAAAGCAAACTCAAATGGGAAGAGGACGAAGGCATCTGATAAGCTGTATCAGTAGAAGATATTCGCTTGTAAACCTCTGATTCCTCCGGTTTAAAAGGAACCAACGCAAAAGCTCCCTTCGTTTCTTTTAAAGGCGCAAAAGCAGAATCGGGAATATCGAGCCGTAAACCTGCTTCCCTTTTATTTTTATCAGGCCCATGGCACTTAAAACATTTATCAGACAAAATGGGGCGGATATGGAAATTGTAACTTACTTGGTCCGGCATCTTATTGGCGGCAGTACCATTAGAATGCATACAAGAAAGCCAACCAACTAAAGAAGCTAGCAATACAGCAATTACAATCAAAAACTTAGATTTCATATAGCTTGCAATTTATAAAACAATTGAATAGTTATGGGTAATAAAATTAGCCCATTTACTATTAATTTGAAAATTAACTGATAAAAAATTTCTTTCTTAAATATTGCTAAAATTAATAATAGCCAGTATCATTACTTAGTTCAATATTATCCTAATCTTATTACTAATTAACCACTCTTTTCATGAAAATTCAGCATTTAGTAAGCTTGGTTGGTGAGTAATTTAGCTTTATTTCACTTAAAAAAAGAGTTAAATCAACCAACAGGCCTCATAAAAATAGGATAAGTTTGATCGATACGGCCATTTTTTACGTAAATCCCTCATCGAATTGCGCATATTTGGATGATTGTAGAATAACTAACACCTTAGTTTACTACAATTTCATCAGCAAATATCCAGGCGGGCTGCCCCGCACCGGTATGCCCCTTTGGACATACCCCGATATTTTTTGCCGAAATTCTGATCCATTTCACTTTTTGTACAGGAAATTGAACGGTAAAATCATGTAACAACGCATTTACCTCATTCATGGAAATTGTATTTGCAATGGTTTGTAATAAGGTAAAATTAAGGCCGTCGGTGGAAATTTCAAATGATACTGATTGGGGTAAAAAAATCCAATCTTTATAATTTTGAAGACAACCCAAGCTAATTGATTGAATCGATTTTTGTTCACCCAAATCAAGGGTTGCAACGAGGTCTTTTTCATCAATACCATGCCAGTACTTACCAGCAGCAGTGGTACCCCTGACGCCATCTGTCAATGAGTTGGGCCCATCAGCTAAATAGTTGGTATTTACAGAATTGGTATAGACTACATTGGTCCCAATCGCTTTGTGTAGCACAAATGATTGGGAACTGGGTTTACCTCCCATTAGTTTTCCACCAAAAGTGCTAATTGCTTTAATCGTCATTGATTCGCTGACAACAATGGGTTGTTGATAGAGATTGCTTTGAAGCGTTGGGAAAGTTCCGTCTGTTGTATATACAATTTTTGTATCCAATGCCTCTGCAGTAAGGGCAACCATGAGTTTTCCACTTTTTGAAACCGGTTGGATTCCTACCGTATAATTTCCTGGAGAATAATGCAATCCTTTTTGATCATAGGCTTTAAACAATATTTGTAAACGTTGATTAAATTGTTCCCAATTTTTATTTTTTGCCGGAGTCCACAATACTTCTGCCAATGCGGGCATACGTGGAAGAACCATGTATTCCAAATGAGCTGCAGTGGCAATATATTCTGTCCAAACATTTCCCTGGGCGCCCAATACATATTTTGCCTGAGCAGCATTCAATTCTTTGGGAATAGGTTCATAATCATATACTTTTTTAACGGTATTGAATCCACCAATAGCAAGCGGTTCGCCATCTGGACCTGCCTGATAATGATCAAAATAGCAGGGTGAACCTGGGGTCATCACTACTTCGTGTTTCATCTTGGCGGCTTCTATACCACCGCTTTCGCCACGCCAGCTCATCACGGTAGCTTCAGGGGCCAGTCCTCCTTCCAAAATCTCATCCCAGCCAATCATTTTTCTTTTTTTACTAACAATAAATTGCTCAATCCGCTTGATAAAATAACTCTGCAATTCATTTTCATTCTTCAATCCTTCCTTCTTCATTCTTGCCTGACAATGCAGACAATTTTTCCAGCTGAATTTATCTACTTCATCTCCCCCGATATGAAGGTAGGTTGAGGGGAAAATAGTCATCACCTCGGTGAGTACATCCTGTAAAAAAATAAATGCCTGATCATTACCTGCGCAATAATTCCCTTCCACCTTACTGGCTAAAAAATTACCGGGCTTACCAAAATAATTGATCTTGCTGCAAGATAGTTCAGGATATGCTGCCATGGCGGCTTCCGAATGGCCTGGCATTTCAATTTCAGGAACCACAGTGATATTCCTAACCTTGGCATAGGCCACAATTTCCATGGCCTGTTGCTGCGTATAATAACCACCGTAAGTAGCTTTTTCTTTATCTGCAGTAAACTGTACGCTTGCCCAATTCCATTGTTTTCCTAAATCATCCACCCGCCAGGCAGCCTGTTGTGTAAGCTTTGGATATTTCTTAATTTCCAAACGCCAACCACCCCCATCAGTCAAATGCCAGTGAAATACATTCATCTTATAAGAAGCCATCAAATCAAGGTACTGCTTGATAACATCCGTTGAAAAAAAATGACGGCTAACGTCCAAATGCATACCTCTCCATTTAAAACGGGGATAGTCAGTAACCAGCATACAAGGTATTGATAGTACAGCATTGGTCCGTATGGGTGGCATCGTCTGAAACAGCGTTTGCATACCATACACAATACCTTCCTTGGTATTAGCGGTAATGACAATGGCATTGTTAGATACATCGAGTTGATAGCCCTCCTCTCCCAACTCCGACATCTTTGCAATCACCAACTGCACAGACTGTTTTTTGGCACCATTCACCGGCAAGGCATAGCCTGAAATATTTTTCACATAGGCTGCAAAAAAATTGGCTGCTGCCATTAATTCATTATTAGAATTACTGCAACGGATAGTTGTATTGTCATCCAGTATAAAATAACCCTCCTTTTCCTGTAGACTGACCGGCTGGGGTATAATATTCACCTTTGTCTGGGCCTTTGCAATAATAAAAAGGCAACTCAACATCAATAATGTAAAAATTTGTTTCATAATCATTTTAATTTAAAAATCAATACTCACCCTTTTAGTCTATTGAGCAGTAAGAAGCGTGCAAAAAGCTTAGTCCAGATCTTAGGCATTTTTTATTTTTTTTGGATCTTGAATTCAATCACTACACTAGCAAATGTGGCTTGGATTGATATACTTCCCAAAGCAGTTCCCCAAAAATGGTATTGGCCCATGCAAACCATTTACGGGTAAAATTAGCCGCATCATCTTTATGAAAAGACTCATGCATGAATCCGGTTGCACCATGAGTTTGCTGCAACATAGTAATACAGGTCTTTATTTCAGCATCTTCCTTACTTGTTAAGCCACGCATCACAATACTTAAAGGCCAAATCATATCCATACCCGCATGCGGACCACCGATACCCTCTGCAGCCTTGCCCTTGAAGAAAAATGGATTATTGGCAGATAATAACATTTTACGTGTATTGATATATACAGGATCAGTATTTTTAACCGCATTTAAATAGGGCAACGATAATAAACTTGGCACATTGGCATCATCCATTAAGTGGTAACTTCCAAAACCATTCACTTCATAAGCATATACTTTTCCATATTGAGGATGATCAATAATTGCATATTTCTTTATCGCTATTTCAACTTCATTGGCCAAAGCGTTTAATTCATTTGACAATGATACATCTGTAAAAATTTGCTTTACCATGATAGCCGCCTGGCGCAAACTTACTACTGCAAAAAAATTGGAAGGAATCAGAAAAGGGAAAACAGTGGCATCGTCACTTGGCCGAAACATAGAACAAATTAAAC
>CANJDY010000089.1 GCA_947472635.1 Chitinophagaceae bacterium | reverse complement strand
TATGTACAGAATGTATGGAGAAAAACAGGGCTGGTCTGTTTCTGAATTGGATTGGCAATGGGGCGATGGTGCTGGTATTAAAACCTGTACCTTTCAATTTGACGGCCCCTTTTCTTATGGATTTTTAAAGGCAGAAAGTGGGGTTCATCGGCTCGTTCGAATTAGCCCATTCGATAGTAATGCTAGGAGGCATACCTCCTTTGCAAGTGTATATGTTTATCCCTTAATTGATGATACCATTGAGATCGCGGTTAATCCAGCCGATGTGGATTGGGCATTTTTTAGAAGTGGAGGTAGTGGCGGCCAGAATGTAAATAAGGTAGAAACGGCTGTTCGCCTTACCCATCGGCCTAGTGGATTTATAGTGGAATGTCAGCAGGCCCGTACCCAAGGCGAAAATAGGGAAAAGGCGATGGCGATGTTAAAAAGCCGTTTGTATGAAGAGGAGATGCGCAAGCGACAAGTCGCCTTAGATGCGACCAATTCATCGAAGAAAAAAATTGAATGGGGTAGTCAAATCAGGTCCTATGTTTTTCATCCTTACAAAATGATCAAAGATCACCGGACTGATTTTGAAGTTGGAAATGTGGGCCCGGTTATGGATGGAGAGCTGGATGGGTTTATCAAAGCTTTTTTGATGAGTGAAAAAGAAGCGGCTGCAAATTAATTTTATCGATTACTGCCAATTAATTATAAAATGTTAATAATCAATATAATAACTGTATTTATATAAATATTTTATTTAGTCTATTGATAAAAGTAAATTCAAGAATATGAAAAAATATTTTTTATTCATTGCTCTTTTTTCTACTCTTATTTCCTGTAATGATGCCAAATTGGATTCGGCCCAGCCGGCTCCAGCCCGAATCGATTCATCTACCATAGCTCCGGTTTCTGCAGAACCAGTCAAAGTTGATAACAACCTTGGTTTGGGATTGACGCAGGAAGAAATTGCTGACGATAGTATTTTCAGTAATGGAAGCATCCCTACCTCCTGGGCAATAGCAGGTATTACTGATGTTAAGCAGTGTAAACTTTTTTTAAAGCAAATTCAATTGTTAGTGCTTACAGACGATAAGGAGCAGTTGGCAAAGGCAATCCGTTATCCACTCGGAAGATCAATTAAAACGGAGAAAAATTTCATTGATCAGTACGACCAACTATTTACCAAAGAGGTTAAATTATCCATCGCAAATATTAATTTCAGTCAAATCTTTAGAAATATAAAGGGAGTTTCAACAGAAAGAGGCTTGGTTTGGTTTTGTCAAGATGGAAATGAGTATAAAATTATTGCAATCAATCAATAGATAATTAGGATAAATGATCCTGATCCATCCGTGAAAAGTCCGATCAATTAAGTTGTTATCATCAAGTATAAACTAATTATATGCAGTACGGAGATTTTTATTACCCAATGCCGGTCAATGAACCTGTATTGAATTATGCACCAGGAAGCAAGGAAAAACTGGAGTTGAAAAAAGTATTAAAAAAGTTAAAAACGGAGAAAGTTGATGTCCCGATGTACATCGGGAGCGAAGAGGTGAGAACGGGTAACAAAAAAGCAATGCATCCTCCCCATGAGCATGGTCATTTGCTAGGAAATTATCATGAGGGAAATACGGGTCATGTTAAGGCTGCTATTGCTGCTGCATTGAAAGCAAAAGAAAAATGGGCTGGATTGAATTGGGAAAACAGAGCCAATATATTTTTAAAGGCTGCTGATTTGCTGGCTAACAAGTACCGTCCTTATATTGTTGGAACTACGATGCTTGGGCAAAGTAAAAATGTTTTTCAAGCAGAAATTGACGCAGCCTGCGAATTGATCGATTTTTTACGATTCAATGTTCATTATCTCAGTGAAATTTATCGTGAACAGCCTTTCAGTGGAGCAGGGGTGAATAACCGGCTAGAATACCGGCCGCTAGAAGGATTTGTATTGGCCATCACTCCCTTTAATTTTACTGCTATTGGCGGCAACTTGCCTACCAGTGCAGCCATGTGTGGCAATGTGGTAGTATGGAAATGTGCCCATGCACAGGTTTATAGTGCTCAGTTATTCATGCGTATTTTAAAAGAAGCTGGTTTGCCCGATGGGGTTATCAATTTGGTTTATGTAGATGGTCCAATTTTGGGAGAAGTATGTTTTAATCATCCCGATTTTGGAGGGGTTCATTTTACAGGCAGTACTGGCGTGTTCAATTTTATGTGGAAAAAAATTGGTGCTAATACAGATATCTATAAATCCTATCCTCGCGTAGTGGGTGAAACAGGTGGAAAAGATTTTGTAATTGCCCATAAAACTGCCGATCCAGCTATTTTGGTAGCTGCATTGGCAAGGGGGGCATTCGAATACCAAGGACAAAAATGTTCCGCAGCCTCTAGGGCCTATATTCCTTCTAACCTTGCTGCAGAAGTTAAGAAAAAGTTGGTGGCAGAAGTAAAAACAATGAAAATGGGTACGGTGGAGGATTTTACCAATTTCATCAATGCGGTGATAGATGAAAAGAGTTTTCTAAAATTGGAAGGGTATATTAAACTGGCTAAAAAAAGGGACAGTAAGGTTAAAATACTGGTAGGAGGGAAATGTGATAAATCAAAGGGTTATTTTATTGAACCTACTATAATAGAAACTACCGATCCTCATTATGTAACGATGTGTGAGGAACTTTTTGGCCCCGTGCTTACTTTGTATGTATATGATGAAAATAAATTTGAAGAAACCTTGAAATTAGTGGATTCTACTTCCCCCTACGCCCTTACCGGAGCAGTGATTGCACAGGACCGATCTGCAGTGGAATTGGCTACCAATCGGTTAAGGTATAGCGCGGGCAACTTTTACATCAATGACAAGCCTTCTGGGGCGGTAGTGGGGCAGCAGCCTTTTGGCGGAGCTAGGGCTAGTGGAACCAATGATAAGGCAGGTAGCCTTTTAAATCTATATCGCTGGTTAAGTGCCCGAACAATCAAAGAAACCTTTTCGCCGGCAATAGATTACCGGTATCCATTTATGTTAGAGAAATGATTTGCTACTATCCGATAGTTCATTTCAAAATGCTTGACTAATTTCAATACTTTTTTATTCGAACAATAACAGATAAATTCGCTTTATAAAATTTCAATTTGAAGACAATACTTGATAAGCGTCAGTTGCAGCTAACCATTCTGCGCCTTGCTCACCAGCTGTTAGAAAATCACCTGCATTTGGATGAGGTCGTATTTATTGGTTTGCAGCCAAGAGGGGTTCAAATTAGTAAGCGAATCGTTGAAAATGTTCGTAGCCTTAGTAAGGGTGAAAAAATTCAATACGGCATTTTAGACATTACTTTTTACAGAGATGATGTTAGAAAAGAATTGCATATTGCCAACACAACTGATATTCCCTTTTCTATTGAAGGGAAAGTGGTAATATTAATCGACGATGTATTATATACTGGAAGGACCATTCGCGCTGCTCTGGATGCACTTCAGGACTTCGGCCGGCCCAAAAAAATTGAGCTATGTGTTTTGGTTGACAGGAGATTTAACCGAGAATTGCCAATTCAGCCCGATTATTGTGGAAAATCTATCGACACCTCCTATTCGCAGAAAGTTAAAGTAGAATGGGAGCAGGAAGAGGTTATTTTATATTAAAATACATATCAAAAAGTTAGGTTCGTGAAAAATTGTGCCTTTCAAAGCATAAAATTCAAACAAATCTATTAGCTTTGACCCTTAATGCAACTATCTACCAAACATTTATTGGGCATTAAAGATCTTTCTTCGGAAGATATTTCTCTTATTTTAGCTACTGCCTCACAATTCAAAGAAGTTTTACAGCGTCCTGTTAAAAAAGTACCCTCCTTACGGGATATTACCATCGTTAATTTATTTTACGAAAATAGTACCCGTACCAGAATCTCTTTCGAATTGGCCGAAAAACGCTTAAGTGCCGATACTATTAATTTTTCAGCTTCTGCATCTTCTGTATCAAAAGGGGAGACCTTGTTGGATACGGTCAATAATATTTTGAGCATGAAGGTAGATATGGTGGTAATGCGACATAGCGCAAGTGGGGCACCTCATTTTTTAGCCAAACATATTCCTGCAGCAATCGTAAATGCAGGGGATGGAATTAACGAACATCCTACACAGGCCTTGTTGGACGCCTTTTCCATACAAGAAAAAATAGGCAGTCTGGAAGGGAAAAAAGTAGTATTGATTGGTGATATTATGCATTCAAGGGTTGCTTTGAGCAATATTTACCTATTAAAGAAAATGGGCGCAGAAGTAATGGTGGCGGGCCCTCCAACCTTGATACCCACTTATATTAAGGAAGCATTACAGGTGAAGGTGGAATATAACTTACAAAAGGCATTGCAATGGTGCGATGTGGCCAATGTATTGCGCATTCAGTTAGAACGACAAAATCAGGTGCTTTTTTCATCACTTAGAGAATATAACCTTGCTTACGGGGTTAGTAAAAAATTACTGGACGGCTTGCAAAAGGAAATTGTCATTATGCATCCGGGGCCTATTAATCGGGGAGTGGAAATAGATAGTGATGTTGCAGATAGTAGCCAGTCCATCATATTGCAACAGGTTGAAAACGGTGTTGCCGTAAGGATGGCAGTATTGTATTTATTAGCAGGAAAGAAGGTAGAGTAAGCTTTAGTATTACCTTCATGATTCAAACCTAATTATAAGTCAAACTATTTATGCAACGTATCTGTTTATTTCCCGGAACCTTCGATCCTGTTACAATGGGGCATATTGATATTATTAACCGGGCAATGCCTTTGTTTGATAAATTAGTGATTGGTATCGGTAGAAATGTAAATAAAGTACCCATGTTTAGCGAAGAACAGCGCTTGAACTGGTTACTTGAAATTTATAAGGATGAGCCAAAAGTGACCGCAGTTGTTTACGATGGGTTGACTGTCAACTGCTGTAAAAGTGTGGGGGCTAATTTTATCCTGCGGGGTATCCGTTATGTTAACGACTTTGAATATGAAAAGGCAATTGCTGATATGAACCGAAGTATTGATGGTCATATTGAAACGGTTTTCTTAACCTGTTTGCCCCAATTTACTTCTGTAGCTTCTACACTAGTAAGAGATGTTTTAAAAAACGGAGGTGATGTGTCTCAGTTTTTACCTGCAGTGGTAAATCAGTCTATTTCCAACACCATCTAATCACTTTGTTTCCAGTCTATGGGTTCAATGTAGTAGCCAGATAACAATAGTTATTTTGACTAAATAGCCATAGGTTCATCAGTTTTTTTCTATAAACATAGCTACTATGTCCCTTATTGAGGCGTATGTATTTTCTAGCGGTTTAGCAATATCTTTCGTATTTATCCAATGTAGTGCTGTAATATGTTCTTCTGTTTGTGGAACTAGTAGCTGTTCACCAGAACAGGTCATATGATACCAGTGGGTAGTTTTTATAAAATGTTTTCCGAAAGCGTTATAGGTATGGAAAGTACAGCCAATTTTATTTTTCAATTGAAGGTGGGTTACCCCTGTTTCTTCTTCAACTTCCCTAAGGGCTGTTTGTTCAAAATTTTCTCCCTTTTCTACTTTTCCTTTAGGTAGGTCCCATTTATTAAGTCGGTAAATAAATAGAATGTTTTTTTGATCATTTTGTACGATTCCTCCAGCAGCTTCAATAACCTCAAACTGTTTAAAAAATTCTTTTTTCAAATGATCCAAGTCACTATTTATCAATACTCCTGCATGGAATGCTTCCTTTTTAATTTCATGTAATAGAGACTTAATAGCAGGCCCAGACACTTCATCTATAAAAATAGCATCAGGGTGGTGCAATATTTCTTTTAGTTCATTGGTAATCTCATTACAGAGATATACCGGTTTGTCGTCAAAGTAAATTTTTATAAACATATAAAGGGTATTAATGGTTATCAATTTGGCATCAGTAGCTAGATCATTTTCCGCCAGTAAAATGGGGTAATAGCAGGAAAATCAGCAGTCCAATGCCTTTTTTTATTAATTTGCAGTATGACAAATGAAAAAGCTACGGCTGAAAAATTATTACAAATTAATGCAATTAAATTGAGTCCGCAACAACCCTTTACTTGGGCAAGTGGTTGGAAAAGTCCCATCTATTGTGATAATCGCAAAGTTTTATCCTTTCCTTTCAGCAGAGATTTTATTAAAAGTGAAATGTGTAATGTAGTATTTGAGCAATTTCCTGGGGCAGATATGTTGGCTGGGGTGGGTACTGCAGGTATTCCCTGGGGGGCAATGGTATCGGATCAGTTAAAATTGCCCTATATCTATGTTCGTCCTAAACCAAAAGAACATGGAATGGGTAACCAGATAGAAGGGTTTTATGAAAAAGCTGCAAAAGTGGTGGTAATTGAGGATTTGATATCTACAGGTAAAAGTAGCTTAGAAGTAGTAGAAGTATTGCGTAGGGAAGGAGTAGAAGTTATAGGTATGGTAGCTATTTTTACCTATGGTTTTGATATCGCAGAAAAAGCATTTTCAGCTGCGGGAGTACCATTTATTACCCTAACCAATTATAATACACTGATCGAATTGGCGGTAGAAAAGGGGATTGTTACTGCTGACCAAGAAAAAACTTTGTTAAACTGGCGGCAGGATCCAGCTAATTGGAATGTAATTTGATACCTTGAAGAGAAATTAACAGTAAATTTATTATATATGAAATCTATTAAATTAACCCTATTGGCATTGCTTGGATTGGTTTCCATCACCATAGCACAGCAAAAAGAGGCTCAAAAAGTGGTAATTAATACCCCAACCGTGCAATGTGAAATGTGTAAAGAAAGGATTGAAAGGTATTTAAGCAGGGAACCGGGTGTTACTGCAGTCAAAGTGGATTATAAGAAGAAAACCACTACGGTGAGTTTTTTATCGGATAGAAACGATATTGAGCAAATTAAGACAGCTATTGCAAACGTGGGCTACGATGCAGATGACGTAACTGCGGAAGAAACTTCTTATGCAAAACTACCTAAATGTTGTAAAAAGCCAGCTGAAAAGACACTATAGTGCCCTCTCAGCTGCCCTGATAAAATTAGTGATCCGATAAAAAACGCCCCTTAGGGCGTTTTTTTATGCCTTAGAATAAGGAAAAGTTTTGCCTGCTTTCATACTTGATTGGGAAATTTCGGGAGATTTTCCCTTTTCCTACCTTAATCGTTCCAACAACTTTTAGGGTAACTTGCTTACTGAAAAGAGCATTAATTCCGTTTCTTACGAGGTTTTTCATGTCTACTTCCATTTTTACAGGAATCGTAAATTCTGCCCTTCTAGGAATTGAAACCAACTTATCCTCTGTAGTATGTCCTAGGTAATTATTGTCTATAAAAACATCCAGATCAAATTTGTTTAATTGCAACCCAAAGTTGTTGGGATTAAAAAAAACGAGGTCAGTTTTAATAGTGTTTGCTGAAAAACCTACTTTATCTACTGAGAAATTTCTTGTCTCCCGGTACTCAAGTTCTTTCGGAGTAGAGCAGGAGATAAGCAATATTGTCAGTACTAGGTAAATGCAAAAGGAAGCGGTCGAAAATGGGACTGGTAGCTTATTCAAAATGATTATTTTTTAAGCAAGGTAAGCAGATAAGGGGAAATAAGAAATTTTACCTGTATAAATGCCTGCTATCATTTTTAGTATTTATCGAATTTTTTATCAAAATTGCCCTATGGGAGTAAACTATTATTATTAGTATTGTTAATAGTATTTAAATAATTGGTTATTATTATTTTATGAGTATTAATAAAAATATAATTAAATATAATAATGGTGATATTAGTCACTTATTCATATAGGATATGCAATCTTAATTAAATTGCATATAATTTTAATTTAATTAATCTAATTGTTTGATTATCAAATAAAAACAAACTTTATTTAATTTTTAATGTACTATAAACTAAGTATGGAACTAATTTAAATATATCGGTTCCGAAAATCTCTCTATTTTCTACTTTTTTCAACTGTGGATACCAAAGTTATCAAGTTTACATTATTTTGACTGCTGGCCTTTAGAATGCCTTGGGCAGCAAATAAAGGATTTTTAAATTCATCCTGTAATAATGGCATATACTATTGCAGGGTATTATTCTCAATATTTTACCAAAATTCAGGCTTTCCGTTTTGCTGATCAACTCTAGAAGGCTGTCAATTGCCCAAATGATTTACAAGGCTTTCTCCAATAAATGAAGGCAACTACTGCTAAGTTTCAATGACTGAATTACTGGTAAATCCAAGGAGGAATCTAAAAATCAACTATTTGGATGAGCTTGGTAGGGAGTTTTTAGTATAGGAAATGTAGAATTGGCTTTTTGAAATAAGTTCATGAAAGGTAGTAAATGGGGGTTATCCTACCTTTTCTGTGGCTTGCTCTTCTCTTAACTGTCTCGTTGTTTTACTGCTTCCATCGTGACTCCAACCGGGTGATTGAATGAAATATTTGAGGGCTGTGAATAGGGAGCCGGATGAAAAGGCTTTTTTAAATAGGTCTTTCCAGGTTTTGAAGGCGATTACTATCGGATTGAAAGAGTTTATATTTTCCGTTAACCCGTACCTTGGTCTTTCCTCTTCTGCTTGAAAACTGCCAAATAACCTATCCCAGATGATTAAGATCCCAGCATGGTTTTTATCTAAGTATTTGAGATCAGATCCATGGTGTACGCGGTGATGTGAGGGCGTATTGAATAGGTATTCAATTGGTTTGGGTAGTGTACCAATGGTTTCAGTATGTATCCAAAATTGATAGATTAAGCTAATTTGCTGCATAAAAAGTATCCAGACCGGATGAAAGCCCATTAACGGCATCCATGCCCAAAATAGAAAACTTCCCGTAGCATTACCCGTCCAACTTTGCCTGAGAGCGGCAGCCAAATTGTAGTGCTGGGAGCTATGGTGTACCACATGGCTAGCCCAAAAATAATTCACAGCGTGACTCACCCGATGAAAACAATAATAGGATAGATCGTCGGCCAATAGTAAAATAGCCCAATACCACCAATGCTGGTAGTCCATTTCGAGTAATCTGAACTGATATAGGAAGGAGAAAAGCCAAAATATGAGTGCTTTGGTGATGAAGCCGGTCAGGACATTTCCAATACCCAGCCCTAAACTCCCCCAGGTATCCATTGCTTCATACAATTTTTTGTTTTCCTTA
>CANJDY010000088.1 GCA_947472635.1 Chitinophagaceae bacterium | reverse complement strand
TTACCACCGGTTACTACTACCTGCAAATAACTTTCTCCCCTCAATATGCCATTTCTCACTTTCACTGAAAGTGAAATTGTGTTGCTATTAATTTTTTTTACAGAAAAATTCCGGTGGGGACTGCTTACAGCTGCTTCAAAATTGACACTACCCATTTTGGAGGCAGTTAAATGAATTGCCAGCAACTGGTTGGGCTGACTTACAAAATAGGAGCGGCTAAAATCAATTCCATTGGCGGTATAAGAAGTGGTGGCGATGGCATTTTTTAAATCTAGTGACCGCTTGTAATTGATGTAATTCGCTGTATCCTTAAATTGTAAGTTCAAATCTCCAAAGGGTTGATAACTTGCCTGGTAACTTCCTACCGTTGGTGGATCATCATTTTGTATGAAATATTTCCACTGGCCGTTTAGTGATATTTTATTCAAATGATCGCCCACAGGAAACAATCCAATATGAAGAGCGGTATCTTTATACCCTACAATTCCTCCCTTATCAAAATAGTTCAATACCTGAATAGCAAGTGTATTTTTACCTGGATGCAAAATTTCTTTTGAAATCAAATATTTCCTTGGTTCGGTATTTTCCTGTGTACCGATTAATTTACCATTTACGTAGGTAAAATCATGATCTCGAATTCGATTCAGGTCAAGTGTTATTTCCTTCCCTTCCCAACCAATAGGCAAAGTAAAGCTAGTACGTAACCATACCGCGCCATCTAATCCTTGAAAGCCTGCTACCTCCCAACCTTCATAAGAAGGCACCTGCATCAGTTTCCACTTACTGTCATCAAAATTTTCCAATGCAGGATTACCCTTTATTCCCTTTCCCATTTTTATTTGGTCAACCCATAATCCCCTATTCCCTTCATTACTTTTTAGGCCCAAAAATTCTTTTTCAGCAAGAGCATCTGCGGACAGTTGCTTCCCTTCAAATAATAACTTCCGGATGGAATCCAAATATTTATAAGCACTTGGCTTGTTGTAGTTTCTCGGCTCACCAGTCCATAAAGTTTCTTCGTTAAATTGAATCCTATCCTGTCCTACTCCACCAAACACCATTGCGCCAATTCGTCCATTGCCAATAGGTAAAGCTTCCGTCCATTTAACCGCAGGTTGTTTGTACCAGAGTGTTAGGTCCTGTGACCAAGCTTTATTGATAACTAAAAAAAACAGGCAGAATAGCAAACAAGTATTTGTAAACAATTTCGTCATAAAAAATTTTGTATTTATTTTCAATCTAAACAAGTTATTATTTAATTCAAAAGGAAGTAATAGGAGAAGTAATTATTTTTTATCGTCATCCAAGTACTTAACAACTGCCTCACCCAATTCATTGTTACGGAAGTGTACATTTTTACCATTGGCTCCTTTCACTTCTACAAATATTTTGGTGCCCTCCAATGGCCAGCAATTGCGTATCAAAACATCCTTTACATTGGCAACTTGTATCACGGGTATTTCAGCTAATGGAAGGGTGGTAACCAGTCCATCAATAGCTAATCTTTCCGTATTCACCACTTGTAAGGGTACTCCTTTTTTGGTGTTCACTCGAACGTTGTGCAACTCAATATCTTTGGCATTTTTAATAACTATGCCCGTCTCCGCCTCAAACACTACATCATTGAGGCTAATTTCCTGCACAGGCATCTCCTCCAGCCCATTAATATACATTGCCTGCCTAGTATAAGCGGTAATATTACTAAATCGTATGTTCCTAAACTTTGGGGTACGTTCACTCAATGGCTCAGGTTTTACTTTTGCATATTCCATGTCAAGCACAATAGCTTGCTCGCGGATATTTTTCATCACAATATTATCGACCCGGATATCTTCCACCACACCGCCGCGACCCCGAGTAGTTTTAATGCGAATACCTCGATCCGTTCCATCAAATACACAATTGCTGATAACTATTTTTTTAACCCCGCCACTCATTTCACTTCCAATTACAACACCACCATGACCTGATAACATCGTGCAGTTAGTAATCGTATAGTTTTCTGCAGGCATATTTTTAGTTCGTCCCGGAATATCCTTACCCGACTTGATGGTAATACAATCATCTCCTACACTGATATGACAGTTGGATATATGAACATATTTACAAGACTCCGCATTGATGCCATCTGTATTGGGTGAGTGCGGATTATTGATGGTAACCCCCTGAACAGTAACATTCTCACAAAATTCTGGATTCACAGTCCAAAATGGAGAATTGGTAATTGTAATGCCCTCTATCAATACGTTTTTGCAGTACATGGGTTGAATAAAGGGAGGTCGCAAAAACCCCCTTTTCATTTGGCGAGCCTCATCGGGCATCAGCATAGTACGATTCAAACTATCAAACATTTTTTGCCAGCTATTGCGAGGCTGATTATCCTTGAAGCCCTCTACATAATCCCACCATTTTTTTCCATGTCCATTTATTTTACCCCTTCCAGTAATTGAAATATTTTCTTCTTTGTATGCATAAAACAAAGGAGAAAAACTCATCACATCCACCCCTTCATACCTAGTTTCAACCATTGGCAAGTAATCATTGAAATCATCACTGAAATTCAACTCTGCCCCCGCATCAATAAAGATGGTAATATTGCTTTTCAACTGAATGGGGCCTGTCAAATATTTTCCTGCAGGGAAATAAATGGTACCCCCACCCGATTTTGAAGCTGCATCAATGGCTTTTTTAATAGCCCTGGTTGCTTTGGCACTGCTATCTTTTTTGGCGCCAAACTTGGTAACATCATAAAATGATTGTGCCTGAACGCAGCCGCTTCCCATAAGGATAAGCAGTAGCCATAGTGAAATTTTATTTTTCATATGTAAACTATATTTTTTATGGGTAACTTATTCAAACAACCAATCTATCTCCCGCATCATACCATCTTCTGTTAAGCCCGCATCATACAAACGGATTGTCTGTTCTTCCTCTACAAAGCCTAATAGCAAGCAAATTCCCTTGGCAAGTTTAAGGGTATTATTTCCCGCTGCAAAAGAGTAACTATGAATATTGACTGGAGGCAGCCCTTTTATGACAAGGGCATTGGTTATTTTCGTTTCCGCTTGTCCGTAATCATTGGCACTTGCATTCGTTTCTAATTCGGGTGCTTTTAAAAAAGTGGTCTCCTTTGCAAAAGCAGCTTTCTTAAAACTGTAATAACCCACCAATACCTTTACTGGACTAGCATTGCTGAAATGAATTTCTGTACCTTCTTTCAACTGATGCTGGTAAGAAAATCTCACTCCCTTCAAATCTTTCAGCTCCTTGGCAAAATTTAAAATAATTGCACTCGAATCAGCATACACTTTTGAACCGCTATCAACCCTAAAAAAATCAAGGTTATCTTTTAATACAACGGATGCATTTCTTAAAGCTACAACTGGCACTGTAGTTACTGTAGATAGATGTTGCAGTGAATCAATTTTACCAATGAAATATTTTAACTCATTTTCAAAAGGCACTATCATTTCAGACCACTTTTTGAAAGTTCCATTAACACCTCGCATGGGTATTTTTCGCTGCTGGGTCTGCATACTATTGGCGTATAAATAAGTGCCTTGCGTTAATTGTACAAGTTGTCTATAACTGCCTACGCTTTTTTCAAGTAAAGGAACTGCCTTTTGTAGATCGGCAATATCATTTGAATATTTAAACCGTAAAATATCCAACGCCGCTGAGGCTTTGTAGGCAAAATGTTCAGCCAATGCCTGGTAGCAATAAATGTCATTTTTTAATCTTTCAAATTCATCTTTATTAATAGTCACACTCTTTGCAGCTAATTCAATCGCCCTAACCGCCACAATTGCATGCTTCTTTACATCATTGATAATTTGAACCGGCGTTTCTCCTACATGCTGCACCCCTTTCCATTCTTTTGCTGCATATTGAACCAACATTTCACCTTCCGGACTTTCACTGTCGTACAATAAGGTGAATAATCCATACCGATATGGATTAATGAGTTGAGTCATCAACATACCCAATGTAAGCGTCTGCCGGTTACCATCAGTAATTCCAAAACGACGTAACAACTTGGGCGCTATTTCACCCGATTGTTCATAGGCGGTTAACATATTTTTTCCGGCTTCCAACTTGCAGCCATATTTAGCAGCCAAGAGCCCACTCCAGTAAATAATTTCCTCATTTCTATCCCTGTTCACTTTCCAAGCATAGCGACTCCATGCCTTGTACCAGATCCAATCTCTCTCTATCTGCAATAATCTTTTACCTTTTACACTGTCGGCACTGTAAGGCCAATCCCAATAGGAAGCCTGAGGATATAAATGCAAACCATTTCCACCCATTACTTCGTGCATACCTTTTACCGACTGCTGGATAAAATCTACCGAACCATAGCGAAATGGCTCCAAGTTGGCAAGAATGTGCACATTCTCAATCTGTACACTACCTAGGTGGCTCAGGGTTTGGTGTAATGCGGCCCATGCACCACGAGGCCGAGGTGTAGTAAGGGCTTCCCCATTAAACTTGGCTTCTGTAAATAAATTTTTATACAAAGGCAACGCAGCTTTCATCACCCCCGGAGCATCGGTATCGTGCGCCCTCAAAACAATGGGAGGTTCCTCCGTTTTATTTAAAGCCTTTAGCCCGTCTTTTACTCCAGGAATAATAGTTTTGGTGAACCACTCAATATCGTCATTTCCAATACCTTCCATGGCTTCCCCCAAGCAAACCATTAATCCAACATTGGGGTATTTTTCAACAAATGCTGCGATGGATTTACGGGTGTAATCTGCAATCAACGGGATAATGGGTCTTTCCCTTTCCTGTGTTTTTATAGAATGGTATGCAGCAAATGGTTTTGAAACGATGATATTATAAAACATCTGAATCACCCAAATTCCGCGCTTATCCGCTTCTGCAGTAATGAAGCGATAGATCTCCTCGTTCTTGATAAAGGTTGAGTCATCCACTTCTACTGCATAAGGATAATCCTTTAACCGTACCAGAGAGGCAAAAGGATGACCATTCCATAGATACAAGGAATTCATTCTGTTTTCAACCAAGGAATCCAAATACTGTATCCACATTTTTTTATTGTAAAACCATGGGAAATTTTCTGGCGTATAAGGATATTCATACACGTTTCTACCAGGCAGATAATTGGATTTTTGCATACCTATACAAGCCCCCCTCATCACCATTTCTGGCTGATCGATTACTGAAAGATGTGGGGGTATTTTTTTATCTTTTTTTATCTGGTTAACTAACTCTAGGCAGCCATATAAAACACCGGAAGGATCCCCTCCTGCCAAAACGATTACATTTTTTTTTGCCTCCTGAATGAGAAAACCTTCCTTGCCAATCTTTTTACTGGTATCAATTGAGAAGCGTATTGCGGCTTTTTTAAACCATTCATCATTGATTGTTGCTACCACCAGGGTGGTACTTGAAGAAGCAGCTAAAGGAAGACGATATTCCCTTTTTACAATATACCCTACATCCCTCAATGCTTTTAACAACTTTTCTACACCAAAAACAATGCGGGGTTGGGTACTGTCTGAAATAACGGTTATAGTCAAGTTGCGCTGCTGTTGAGCAGTTAAATCAGAATTCCATAAAAATGAAATTATCAGAAGAAATAAAAGTTTGTTCAATCGTTTGTCAAGCATAGCGGTTATTAAATATGAAATAATTTTGAAGCCTTCCAATTAGTAGCATTTTGTAAACCTAAAGTTAAATGATTCTAAATTTTACCATCACTCATCCATTATTGTATTGTTATTACAGAACCAATGCCAATTCATTAATGTATTTTTCAATCATGGTATACCCATCCTTACTCAGTTTATTTCTATCTGCTGCATCCAAGGGATTTAATCCATTTTCTTTTTCCCAAACATCCGGCATGCCATCATGGTCACTATCGGCAAGCGATATCGTGGTTGCATATACTGGCCACCCCCCCACTGCCTCAGGAAGATCAATGATGCCAGGCTTGCCAAAGGTACCCATTCCGCTGGCGGTACCAGTTTTCGCTTCCCTTACAATTCTAACATCTACCGCATCACGGACAGGAAGATTGGCACCAGCAAATTTCAACACCTGTTCGTACCCTTGGTCTGCACTTTGAATAGGTAAAGCAATTGATACCGGAAACTCATTTTTTGAGTATGCCCTATTTCTTATCGACTCAGGTAAATTACTAAGATCGACGCCTCGCCAATTATTTTTTGAAAGCTGCCTATCATTAACCATTCTATTTCCAGAAACGAACCATTGACCCACCCCCTTTGATGCCTCTGCTGCATCCAATGCTTGAATAAACTTGGTGTTACTTGGAGTTGCAGGGCCAGGTTTATAATAATTATTTACCATATTGACTTGCGAAACGGCTCCTGAAATTTTTATATCACCGCCATAACATGCATTTGGACTGCCCCAATTATAAATGACATTATTGCGATAGTCAATTAGTGCAACTGTATCATGGGCTCTTCCTCCATTAAACCTTACCGTACGGCTATTTTGATTTGCAATTAAATTGTGATGGTAGCTTGCAAACTGCCCTCCCCACACCCCTCCATAAGAACGATGCCCTTTCATGTGACCAGCCTCATACAAACCTTCACTGACGATACACCATTGAACAGTCGTGTTCTTGGTATCGTACATCGCTGCACATTCTTCATTGGCCCAACTAAAAGAACAATGATCAACAATTACATCGTGACAATTTTCCATATCAAATCCATAGACCCCACTTTTTAATGTACTGCCTGGCCTTGAACGGATAAATCGGATAATAATATTACCTTTATTCCCTCCCATTCCTGCACCATTCAACATAAAAGAATGTCCCTTTAAACAAATTCCATCGCCCGGTGCAGTTTGGCCGGCTATGGTAATATTAGACCGTTTAATAACAATAGGAGTAACCAATTCAATGATTCCGGAAACCTTAAAAATAACAATGATGGGCTCAGCTGGAAAAGCTTCCAAAGCCTGGCGAAAACTTCCTATTCCTTTATCGTTGAGATTATCAACCGCTACCACTCTCCCTCCCCGGCCACCACTTGAAAATTTGCCAAAGCCCTCCGCTCCAGGAAATGCCAACTGTTGAGCATCCACTCGACAAAAGAAAATACAAAAAACAAAAAATATCAATCCCTTAAATATATCCCTTCCCTTGTTCATAGAATGAATTTCAATTTGTAATGAGTAATAATTCAAACAGTGACTGCATGTTGTAAATAATAGTTCCTATTAAAATTCCCCTTTTATACTGCTAACATTGCTTGAGTTATTAAAAATATACCGCTTACAACTTATAACCATCCCGAACACTCCTGAACGTTTTGTTGTCTATTTCCGCTATAGACTATTAGAAGACTTTTAAGACAAAAAACCGCTGCCAGCAAATACATTTATGGGATATTTTTTATTATGAATAGGTGTAATATTAAAAATCAAGACGCTACTGATGGTGAATGCCCCAAAATCCTGTAATTTTATTTCAATAAATGGATAAAAGCTTAAATAAATACATCAGTGAGACCGGTTTTTGCTCCCGAAGGGAGGCAGATAAATACATTGAACAGGCAAGGGTTACCATCAATGATAACGTAGCCATTAAAGGCAACCGTGTTGTAGAAGGTGATCTAGTAGAAATTGACGGAGAGCCCATTAAAAAGAAAGACAAAACGGTATACCTTATTTTCAACAAACCCGTTGGAATCACCTGTACTACCGATCTGAAGGACAAACACAATATTATTTCATTTATTAATTTCAAAAGCAGAATATTCCCCATAGGCAGACTAGACAAGCCTTCAGAAGGATTGATATTTTTGACAAATGACGGTGACATTGTAAATAAAATTTTACGGGCGGGCAACAACCACGAAAAGGAATACGTTGTAACGGTAGACAAACCCATCTCAGGGGATTTTGTAAATAAAATGAGTAACGGAATTCGCATACTCGATACCGTAACTAAAAAATGTTTTGTAAAACAGGAAGGGAAAAATCGCTTTCGCATCATACTCACCCAGGGACTCAACCGTCAAATCAGGAGAATGTGCTTGGCACTTGGATACAATGTAACTACCCTAAAAAGGGTAAGGATTATGAATATTACCCTTGCCAATTTACCGATAGGGAAATGGCGAAATTTTACAGCGTTAGAAATCCAAACAATGGATCAATTGGTCGCCGACTCTAGTAAAACCGCCGGCAATTCAGATTTTTTCGATGCAGATATGCAGGAATAAACAAATGCTCCGAGGACTAATTCAAAAACTTATTTCTTACAATATACTTAGCCCAGCCGCTGTTTCATTGCCTCGTATAAAATTACGCCGGTGGCTACAGATACATTGAGTGATTCAAAATCACCCACCATGGGGATTTGGAATTGCTCATCGCAAATTTTCATCAGCGCAGGATATACACCATGCTCTTCGCCTCCCATTACCAGTGCACAAGGTTCACTTAGGGTAAGCTCAAACAGTTTTTTAGTAGCCGTCATTTCACTGGCATAGACCTTAATGCCATTCATATGTAGTTCATCTACCGTTTTCATTAGGCTATTGACTCTGCAAACGGCAATCATCTCCAGGGCGCCCGCAGAGGTTGATATTGCATCTTCATTGAGCGCACCTACACCCTTGTCGGGAATAATGATGGCATTTACACCAAAGCAAAAAGCACTTCGTGCAATGGCACCGATATTTCGAATGTCTGTTATTCCATCCAAAATCAAAAACAAAGGAACTTCTCCCTTCTCAACTATAAATGAAATCACATTTTGAAGATCTTGGTATTGAATTTTACTAATCACCGCAACACAACCCTCATGGTTGCTAATGTTGAATCCGTTGAGCTTTTCAACAGGAACCTTATTGATTGGAACTAGGTATTGCTCCGCCAGTTTTCGTATTTCATCAATCGTTTCACCATGCAAGGTCGACTGCATATAAATACGCTCCAGTTGCTTGCCGGTTTGCATTGCTTCAATGATTGCCTTTCGGCCAATCACCAAAGTGTTTTTTTTAGGTCTTTGCTGTTGTTGTCTGAAATTTTTCACCCTTCAAAATTAAACGTTATTCAAGCAGAAAAGACCATAAGTTTTTCCAAACTTATGGTCTTTTAGAATCCCTTTTCTAGAAGGGTTTGCAGAAAATTTATTTCAATCCAAAAATCT
>CANJDY010000087.1 GCA_947472635.1 Chitinophagaceae bacterium | reverse complement strand
TAGGGTGATCAAATACGTATACCGCATCAGAATCAATTACAGATAGTAACTTGAACTGGAATGAATGCCGTAAATTTCCTACATTTTAGGGAAAGGACAAAATTATTCTATTTTAGTAACGAAAATTTAATACAATAAAATTAGGACAGTCGATTGGAAGAAAATTGTACGTGGTATCATTGAATTACCGATCTATAAACAAAATGCCCTCCAATTTTGTAATACCACTTATTAGCATTCAATTTACCATTATGATTCAAGTGTACAATTTTATTGCTTCCTGGCAACTATTTCCCGAAAAAGGAACTTATGAATTTGGGGGAAGGCCAAAATCGGGTATCTACAAAATAGAAGCTACCCAAAACAAAAAAGAAATTGCTATCGGTATCAATTGGGTAACGTTGGAGAATATAGCTTTTGCTTCTACCTACACCCTACTGGCAGACGGAGAATCTTTTCCATTTGAAGACAAAGAAACTGCCGAAGAAGTAAAAGCACTATTTATTGACGTCTTAAATTTTGAAATTATTTTTTATAAAAATAGTCAGCCGGTATTAACCATATTGAATGAACTAATGCCTAATGGATATTTAAAGGTGGTACAGAAGGGCAATAGGCCTGACGGTACCGCTTATACGAATACCGAAATATACCACAAGCAGTTAAGCGTAATGCCCTATTCGGCATCGGTAAGTGGGGCTGTGATAAAAGCCACTGAAGAAGGAGTAATCCGACATAAGGCACTCACAGCAATGGAAGAGCAAACCAATATGCAGCTTGACCAGATTCGAAAACAAATTGAATTACTAGCTATCCAAGCACAGGAGATTCAAATGCGCAAAGAGCTCAGTATGATCATTTATGGAGCCAAGCTTAGTTTCGTACCAGTAATCGGACATACCTATTTCCTTTATGAAAAAGCAGACGCCTCCTTTATCCTTTCCTTGATTAGTTCAAAAGAATATGGGGGTGGTGCCGGACCTTACAAGAAATTTATAGCCCCTGTAAAGCTATTAGCCGATCACACCTGGGTAGAAGTGTAAATTTATTCGGCCACTTTTCCCATGGCAGCCTGCTTCATTTTATGGGCAGTCTCATGGCCTAAGTATATTTCAATTCTTTTTTCTACCAGATAAATCAATGGGGTAAGTAATATCGCCATGGTAAATTTATACGCATAATTTACTAGACAGATAGCCAGTACTAGCTGCCAGCTCCATCCCTTCCCAATTTTAAAAGCAATAAAAAGAACAATAAAACTATCCACCAACTGAGATACCAAGGTAGATCCGGTTGCCCTAAGCCATACTTTTTTTTCTCCGGTATGCTTTTTTATTTTATGAAATACGGTTACATCCACCAGCTGGCTTACCAAAAATGCAAGTAAGCTTCCGAGTATGATCCACATTCCCTGTCCAAAAACACCATTGAAAGCCTTACTCATATCAGGAATTCCGTCGGCCGAACCGGTACCATACCAAAAATCTGCAGGAGGTACTGCCATGGCAAAATAAAACATAATGAATCCATAGCTAATCAATGCTACTGCTGTATAGGAAATTCTTTTAACTGCTTTAGGTCCATAATACTCGTTCACAATATCAGTCACTACAAACTCTAGCGGCCACAATAAAACTCCACAGGTAAGGTTAAAGGCTAGATTTTTTTGACCAAACAAAGAAAAACTGGAAGGGCTCCACCCCAATAATTTTTCAAGCGAAAAAATCTTTCCTCCTATACATTCTGCTATCAGCGCATTGGCAACAAAAAATGCGGTAAAAAAAATAAATAATTTGGTAGACTTGTCCTTTAAAATAGCATGCATCATTTTATAGTCAATAAATTAAAAAATAATATACTTGAATCAATAAAAATATAAAATTAACCACTAGCAGCCATCGAGCAATTGGTAGCAGTTTTTTAGATAAAAAAAATATTGCGGCAAACAAACAGAAAAATAAATTTAGAAACAGGGCAAATTGACCCAATACTATCAATGTGCCAGCAATA
This sequence comes from Chitinophagaceae bacterium, assembly GCA_947472635.1. Next base: position 7,181 of record CANJDY010000087.1, on the reverse strand, counting down.
AAGGGTAAAGGTAAAATACCATCATTCATTCCCCCTTTTTTACCATTGAGCTCAATATACCCCATTACAATAAATACTAAAAAACCCAGATTGCAAATAAATGTAATTTTTGAAAAAAATTTCATAGTAACGAAACTGTAGGGTAAACCGAAGGCGATTATCCAATGGTTATTTAATAAATTTTTATTTGATTCTACCAAAAAACTAACTCGTATTCTCTATCCCCCAATGAAACTAGCCATTTCTACCGGTAAGCATCGGAACAAATGAAAATTGTTCAAATGCTTCTTCGCTCGTAGTTCCATCTTCATTTTTTGTGATTCTCAACATACGTTGCTGCTCACCCTCATCCACTGGTATTACCATTTTTCCGCCCACTTTCAACTGTTCAATCAGTTTGGGAGGAATAACGGGTGCGGCTGCCGTAATAATCACCTTATCAAATGGTGCATAGGTAGGTAATCCCTCAAACCCATCCCCATAAAAAAATTTAAGGTTCGGATATGTACCTTTTAAAATAAAGTCTTTTGTTTTATCAAACAAAACTTTGTGGCGCTCAATCGTAAAAATTTTAGCTCCCATTTCAGCCAAAACAGTCGCCTGGTAAATACTACCGGTACCTATTTCCAAAATCTTGTCATATGGTTTTATCTGCAACAACTGTGTTTGGTAAGCAACGGTATAAGGATGAGAAATCGTTTGCCCTTCACTGATTGGAAATGAGCGATTCTCGTAGGCAATCTCATCAAATACACTGTCCAAAAAAAAGTGACGTGGAATATTGCCCATTGCAGCAAGTACATTTTCATCCGTGATACCCTTATCACGTAGGATATCCATTAATTTTTTTCGCAGTCCCTTATGTCGGTAAGTATCTTCGTATTTTCTCATTGTAACGTTCCCTGTACTGATTTAAAAAAACATTTCTCTTAGTTATTGATACAATTGCTCTTACTGAGCGGTCACTGAGCCGATAAAATTATGATTAAGTAACAAACAAGATAAAAATTGTCAGGAGGAAAACCAGGATTGATTTAATTCTCTTGCCTGACTATTTATCTCAAACCCATTTCTTGAATAATCCTAGCAATTTTTTCATTGCACTTATTTTCAGCAGCCGAAAAACCATCTCTAGTGTCAAGGGCTGTATTTACACTGAAATAAAATTTTATTTTAGGTTCCGTTCCACTAGGCCTTGCAGAAATTTTGGTTCCGTCGCTTAATGCAAACTGGAGCACATTACTTTTGGGCAGGTTGATTTTCCAACTTTCGCCGGTCAGCAAATTTTTACCTAGTTGCATTTCATAATCGAGTAATGCTGTAACAGCAGTCCCATCAATAGTTGCAGGAGGGTTATTCCTGTATTCCTGCATCATTTGTGCAATTTCGGCAGCGCCATTCATACCTTTTTTGGTAATGCTAACCAGGTCTTCTTTATACATGCCATACTGCAAGTACAAGTCGATCATTTTCGCATACAAACTTCTACCTTTATTTTTTTCATAGGCCGCCATTTCACATAACAAAGCCACCGCACTAATGGCATCTTTATCCCTTACCTGGTCACCAATCATCAGGCCAAAACTTTCCTCTCCACCAATGATATAATTTTCCTTGCCTTCTTTTTCCTTTATCAATGCGGCAATCCATTTAAAACCTGTCAGGACATTATAACAAGCTATCTTATTTGATTTGGCAATCGTATCAATCATTTCCGTAGTAACAATTGTCTTTATTACCATGTCGTTGGGCATTGATATTCCCTTTGCATTGCGGGCTTCAATCAGGTAATTGAATGCCAACACAGCTGTTTGGTTACCGTTCAGCAGCACCCATTCACCCTCATTATTTTTAACACCAATGGCTACACGATCACTATCAGGATCGGTGCCTAGCAAGATATCAGCATCCAACTGTCTTGCCATGGAAAGGCCAATACTCATCGCCTCTTTTTCTTCTGGATTAGGATAAATTACAGTTGGAAAATTACCATCCGGCACACGCTGCTCATCTACAATATGCACATTGTCAAATCCAAATTTTGCCAACACCTGTGGCACAAGTGTGATGCCTGTTCCATGGATAGGGGTATACACAATTTTTAGATCATGCTGTGCCTTGCAAATTTCTGGATATACGCTTAAACCCGCTACCATATCCAAATAGCACTCATCTATCTCCTTACCAATGAGCGTAATATTAGCTTCTCCACCAGTCCATTTTACATCATCTACTGATGCTATTTTTTCTACCTCTAGGATTACATTTTCATCATGTGGCGATACCATTTGTGCACCATCATCCCAATAGGCTTTATAACCGTTATACTCCTTAGGGTTATGCGATGCTGTACAAACCACCCCACCCTGGCACTGAAAGTGGCGAATGGCAAAACTCAATTCCGGAGTTGGACGTAGTGTTTCAAATAGAAACACCTTAATGCCATTGGCAGCAAAAACGCTAGCGGTAGTTTCTGCAAAAAAACGACTGTTGTTACGACAATCATGTGCAACCGCAACTTTTGCATCAGCACCAAAACATTTTTTTAAATAATTGGCATAGCCTTGAGTAGCCATACCAATGGTATACTTATTAATTCGATTGGTACCAACCCCCATAATACCCCTCAATCCTCCAGTTCCAAATTCCAAATTTTTATAAAATGCATCTGCCAAATCATCCGGATGATCCTTTTGCAAACGGAGAATTTCATCTTTTACGGATTGTTCATAATTACCTGAAAGCCAGTGGTCAATTTTTTGTTGAATAAGTTGATCCATTTTAATTTATTTTACTTCTTCAAAAATATTTATTTAGTTTGCTCCAATCAATAACATAAGTAAATTAGGTCGGATTTTTCATTAGTACAAGTTGTAAGATCGAAAAAAAATTATTCAGCAGACCGGGTCCAGTTTTTCCTTTATTTCAAGTGCTTGAGGAAAGAATAGTTGGCTGAAGGATATGATCCAGTCAACAGGACTTGCCAGTAGAATTAAATTGCTGGGGCTTCTTGTACCCATGCACCCACTACTTCTCCATTGTCTACCTCTACCGTGATATGTTCATCAAGGGCGGTAGATATGGATAGTCCTACATAATCTACATCGATTGGAAAGGATTTATGCGTTCGCTCCACCAACACCAGTGTTTGTATTTTTTTTGGAAACGTTTCTAGCAGTGGTTTCAATGCATATAACATAGTTCGGCCACTATTGGCCACATCATCAATGAGCAAGATAGATTTGCCATTGAAATCCATCGCGGGATCCAAACTGACCAACGTTGGTTCCTTTTTATTCAAACTAAGTTCTACCACGGATATTTCACCGCTAAATACTTCTAGCAGGTAGGTGCGGATTTTGTGCGCAATAACTATCCCATTTTCCTTAATACCAAGGAGTATTAGCTGCACAGCGTCACAATTTTGTTCAGCTACCTGCAATGCCATCCGGCGAAGCTTTTTATCTGCTACCTGCCTCGTTAATATGTATTTTTTTTCTGCCATTTCTGTCTGATTAGGAGTATTTACACGAATTTATAGCAAGTATTCAATAATTGCACATAATTCTGAAAATTGAAGTTAGATAATTACCTTAGCTCTATAATATACCCTTATGCAATTTTTACCCCAAATCATTTTTATTGCCTTAGCAAGCCTTGCCATCTGGCTATTTACAAAAAACATGCTTCAGATCCGTCGCAATATTTATTTAGGGAAAGCAGAAGATCTTAGTGACCAGTCCGCCAAACGATGGAGAAACCTCCTTTTGCTGGCACTGGGGCAGAAGAAAATGTTTAAAAATAAGCCCGTAGCAGTAATGCACCTGATTATTTATGTAGGATTTATTATTATTAACATTGAAGTGCTAGAAATCGTGATGGATGGTTTATTAGGCACCCACCGAGTATTCCTTGGTCCGCTCGGTGACGCATACTCCTTTCTCATCAACTTTTTTGAGATCCTAGCCATCGGCGTAATAGGTGTTTGTATTGTTTTTTTAATCAGAAGAAATATATTGAAACTAAAGCGATTTGTAAGCACCGACCTCAATGGCTGGCCCCGGTCGGATGCCAATTACATATTAATTGCTGAAATAATTTTAATGAGCTTATTTCTGCTGATGAATACGATGGATCGTGCCTTGCAACTTCAGGGAAATGAACATTATCGAAACACCGGTAATTTTGTTATTTCGGATTTGTTAGTACCCTTATTCAATGGTTTATCCTCCACCACCTTACTGGCAATAGAAAGGACTAGTTGGTGGATACATATTACAGGCATTTTTACATTTTTAAATTACTTGCCTTATAGCAAACACCTCCACATTATACTGGCTTTTCCGAATGCCTTTTATGCAAGGCTTAATCCAAATGGACAAATGGACAATATGCCTAATGTACAAAATGAGGTGAAATACATGATGGAACCTGCACTAGCAAACACTGGCGAATCGCCTGTTATGAAATTTGGCGCCAAAGATGTATTTGATCTTAGCTGGAAAAATTTGCTCGATGCTTATAGTTGTACAGAATGTGGCAGATGTAGTACCGCTTGCCCCGCCAATCAAACTGGCAAACTGTTGAGTCCGAGGAAAATAATGATGGATACTAGGGATCGGCTGCAGGTAGCTGGTAAAAACATTCAGTCAAATGGTGTATTTAAGGAAGATGGCAAGACCCTCTTAGATTATATCACTGTAGAGGAATTAAGGGCCTGTACTACCTGTAATGCCTGTGTAGAAGCATGTCCGGTAAGTATCAATCCCCTTGATATTATATTGGAATTACGGCGGGCCCTAATTATGGAAGACAGCAATGCTCCACAAGAATGGAATGGCATGTTTAGTAATATTGAAAATAATTTTGCGCCTTGGAAATTCAGTCCGGATGACCGTGATAAATGGACAGAAGGAGTTTCTTGAAAAGAATAATAAAACCAATTGGGCGAATCAATACAAATTACCTGAGCTCCTAACAGTACATCATTGGATTTGTCTAGGGAAGGTAAAATTCTTCAAAAAAGCAATTGCTTACTGTATTGTCCTTCCATCCCCAAATTTAGAGATGGCATCTTTTTTTCTAAGAATCATCACCAACTGTATGCATGCAGTTACTGTAAATATTCCTCCAATTACCCAGTTGAGATATTGCTCACTGTTAGCAATACGCTGAATCATCCATTTGCCTCCAAAAATAAAAACACAGTTTCCCAATAAAGTCCCCACCCCAATGCCGACAATATAGATATTGTAGTACAATGGCCTGGGCGCTAGTATTTTTTTTGTAAACAAGACCGTGCTCCAGCCGAACCAAAATGGAATCTGAACCGGATTAATGGCGCACATCAACATACCTAAAACAAAACGATGCAAATTATTATTTAATAGTACATTTTTAGATCCGCCTCCTGATTTGAAAGCTGCCACAAAACTACCTACAGCCAATGCAACAATAATTCCTAGTGTAATCCATTCCATTGCCTTCATCAGACGTTGTTGTTTTCGAACCCAGTCTATTCCCACCAATGAAATCCGAACATATATCATTTCTACCAGAAGAGAACCCAGTGAAAACCAAATAGCATTTTGAATACTTTCCTGGATACCGATTTGCATAGCAGCCACATTCAATGTCCCTAAGGGCAATGATCCAAGGAAACTGATGAGTAATCCCCAAAAAAAGATGTGGAAGAATTTAATCACACAACAAAGTTAAAGTTTCTCCTTGTTTACTTTATATAAAACCGTAGTGCCAACTCAAATAAATTACAAAATATTTCATTTATAAATCAAACATCAAGAGCGATTAGGTCAACAATTCAGTGAATATGCTTTCTCCTTTTTAATGCTGGTTTACTGGTTGTTTTTAAAAAAATAACGATTAGCTTGACTTTTATTAAAAGTGCTTTTAAGACCAACTAACCTACCCCATTGCTTCATCGGTTTTTTTCATTTCCACTATATGCTCACGGGCAGATTTCATAAACTGATTGCCTTTCATAAATGGCCAGGGGGCTATTCCTTGAAGGCGATTGTATTTACTGATTTCATACAACGCTTTCCAGTGCTTAAGAATTTCACCATAAGCCCCTAGTAGGGTATAGCCAGTATCATAAAAATGATTAGGTTCGGCACCGCATCCATTGTATTCTAAAATAGTGAAATTTTTACCTGCCTTAAAATCAGCTACATTGGAACACATGATATCATATCGACCATAGAAAAAATCATTGATACCAATACTAATTTCATCAAATATGGCTACCAATTGATTATCGATATGATCTTTTAAGTCAATAAAACGGGCACCCCTATTGTGATTGGCAGCATAGCTCAACATATACTTTTCTCCTACAGGCAATATAGTATCCCAATTATCCTTATGCTTATTAAAAAGTTCGGCTACCCTACCAGCCCCTTTTGAATGTTGCTCAATGAGCGAGGAGAGGGTTTGCTCGCCATCACCCACCACCTGTAATGGAATTTTATGTAAAAAACCAGTAATCTTCCCTTTATCTGAATTAGGATGCCGAATATAAAATATACTTACCTCCATAGGATACAAAACCAAATTCTGTATAATATATTCCCAAGGCATTAGGGAATGATATTGACGCAATGCTGCCTCATTATCAATTTTCCTCAACAAAATACCCTGACTGCCTACTTCTGGTTTAACGATGAAAGGATAGATAATTTGAGATTGTACCAACCGCTGCTGCAACATAGAAAAATCCTCATTGGGTAGTACATTGCAGGTAGCAGGATATAGATTAGGGGGTAATAGATCATACATCTCTTTTTTGGGTTCCCCCTCCATTCCACCAAATGTTAATTTGGGATTACTGGAAGTAAAAAACCAAACATGCCCCGATTTGATGGTATACCATAACCAACAAACGGAGATGGGGGCATAGAGCAGCTTAAATGGCCATGCTTCCCAATCTTTAATAGCACCAAAGATGAGTTGTAGCTTTTTCATTGAAACACAAAAATAGCACCTTAGCTGCAACAATTAGACGGACTGCTAAAATTAATCAAAGACAATGTGATTAATATAACAACAAACATTTTGCTACCTTTACTTTACTGAAACATTTGACATGATGCATGTACCAACAATGGCCGAAATGATAGCAAATGGCGAAAGCCCTGATATCTTGTTTTGGGTAGGCTGTG
>CANJDY010000086.1 GCA_947472635.1 Chitinophagaceae bacterium | reverse complement strand
CAAGTGAAAATAACACGAATTTGAGGCGAAATTTTTTAGGACTATACTCCTGCATCAGCTGATTTACCAACACCGTATCGCCTATTTTTTGAATCGTTTTTTTCTTCCAGCGAATCACAAAAAAATACAAGCCAATTATCAAGGGCAATACTGCAAGTCCGAGCAAATAGTCGATATGTTGAAACTGAATCAATGAAATAATTGTATGATGAATAAAATTGATTGATTGAATGAATGATCTAGTATCTCCGTCTTTGGAGCTATGGCTGCCATCGAAAATGAATCTACCTCCTTCCCTCAAAAAAACCCAACTGCTTTAATATCCCCTTGGTAATTTGAAGGCGAATCTTTTTCATATCAATAGTCGGGTCCTCCGATTTTACGAAAGTTACAAAAAAGTAAGGATGCTTGTTTTCTTCAATCCAGCCAACAACCCAGCCAATAGATTTTTTTTGATCATCTAGCCTCCATCCCGTTTTATAAGAAAGAGAATACAACGTGTTTTCCTCCTGCTTCATGGCATCCCTAACAATTTGCTGGGTCCTTTTTTGAAAAGGCAACTGGTCAAAATACAAACGCTTTACCAAGCCCAACTGCTCATCCGGAGAAATTTGAATGCTATTGTCAAGCCAAAAACTATCTACAGATTTGCCGATTAATCGGTTGCCATACTGCAAACTGTCAATCCAGCGCTGCATGGTATCCTTTCCAATTCTTCTAGCTACTTCCTGGAAATAAGCAACTGCACTCAGTTTGAAAGCATCTTCCATTGACAGGTCCTTATTCCACGCTTCATTTCCACGATCTACGCCATCCCATTTAATTACCATTTTCTCATCGGTAATTTTTCCAATTTCCAAACCAATTAGAGAATTTACAATTTTAAAAGTGGAGGCAGGAGAAAAACGTGCAGTATCTAACGTCATATTATAAACTGTCACTTTTCCATCAGTATTATTTAACAGAGTAAAGCAACCTTCTACTTTATTTTCTTCAAAATATTTACCCAAACTATTATCAATTTTTGCCCGGTTGACTGAGCAGGAAGAAAATGAAATCAATAAAAGAAAAACAGCCAGTTGGCCTATACAATCAATATGTTTTTTCATCTTCAATGAATTATTTTTAAAGAATTAATGTACAATGGTATCACGATGGGTGATACTGTTTAAGTAGCAGGCTTTACATGCTTAGCAGTTGCGTCGAGTGTCTCGTAAAATTCAATTCCATATTTTCTTACCAACGCATCTTTTAAAAAAACATATACGGGCACCTTTAATTTCTTACCCAAGGAACAGGCAGCGCTACAAAGATCTTCCCGGGGTTCATAATTCACATATTCTGTCTCTTTATTCTTGCTCAGTTGAACCCGAATTGGAAAAAGATGACAACTAATAGGTTTTTTCCAACTAACTTTTCCATCATTGTAAGCTTGTTCAATTCCGCATTTAACAATTCCATTTGGATCGGTAATTCCGTACACACAAATTTTACTTTGAATAGTAGGTGTAACCCAGCCAAATTCGTCATCATATACATAGCGGCCCTGCCTTTGCAATTCATTCTTATTTTCTTCATCTAGATAAGGCAATACAGCATCATACACCTCATTGAGGTGAACCAACTCTTCCTTACTAAGCGGAGCGCCTGCATCACCATCTACACAACAGCCGCCTTTACATTTATTAAGGTCGCAAACAAATTGTTCTTCAATAATTTCGTCGCTAACCAGCTTGTTATTTATTACTATCATATCAAATGCAAAAGTACTGACAAACCTCTAAAAGGTATTTAAAAAATTGAACTGCCTCACAATACAGTTTGGTAACCTATCCTAAAGTACAGGCTTAGTAGCGGCTTGCACCGTTGAAATTTACTAATTTTTCCACTTAAAAGTTTGAATCATATGGTCTATATCCACCTGTAAAAAATCTTGGATAGGCTTTAAAGAATCTACATTGGGGGCTACCTCAAAATACAATGCTCCCCGAAGAAAATGCCGGGTTGTATCAGTTAAAAAAAATTGTTTCGCTGTGGCTGCATTGCCGCCTACTTTAAAAAAAACTCCTCCAACCCCATTGTCTGTATGAAACAACTTTTCACTGATTGAATTGGACACTACATTGTTTTTATTAGTCAATGTATAGGCATCATTGACTAATTTGTCGAAAATATTGATTGCCAAAGAATCTTTATAGCTTCCATTTGCTTGTTTTATTTTATAGATTGCCTTACCACCTATCGCCTTGTAACTTAAAAATATTTTGCTATGGAACTGTGGAAAATCAACATTGATCCAATAAGGATTCTCAGGGCTAGCATCGAAGTAAGTACTATCCTTTGCTATTTGCGCATATACGGGGAATTCAAAACTAAAGGGGAACTGCTCAATATCAAAACTTTTATACGCATGTTTGGGCAATTCAATAGCAAAATAGCCTCTCTTTTTTGAAACATACGGCGAATTACAGGCCGCCATCAAAAAACAAGCTACCAGAGGGATATACAGACCTATTGTAAGAAAACTATTTTTTTTATGCATGACCGTCTCCTGAAATTTAAAAGGTGAAATGATGCGACCAATATCAAAGCAAGTAATCCTTACCGTTTGAAAATTCAATTACCTGGTTCAGCTATTGAAGCCCTTGTAAAAGCAACATCTAATTGGATTCCGGATTTTTTCTTATCACCACCTTCACTCTGTCGATTCTATTTTTATTGATTGCTAGTGTAATAAAAGTGAAATCGCCACTTACTACGGCTTCGTCAACCTGGGGAAACTCACCAGCTATCTCCAACACAAGGCCCGCCAGGGAATCACTATCTCCCCTCACTTTTTCAAAAATATCTCCAGGCAAGGTCATTGCCTTACACACATCGTTAATCATGGTTTTACCCTCAAAAATATAAGTATAGTCATCAATTTTTTTGTTAGCATTTTCTTCATCATCAAATTCGTCCTGGATATCCCCAATGATTTCCTCCATAATATCTTCCAACGTTACAATTCCGGAAGTACCTCCAAATTCGTCCACTACTACGGCAAAGTGTATCCGCCGATTCCTAAATTCTTGCAAAAGATCTTCTATCTGCTTTTGCTCATGCACAAAAAATGAAGGGCGCATCAAACTGTGCCAATCATAGTTTTCGACCTTGCTGGCATTCACGTGCGGCAGCAAATCCTTTGTATGCAACATCCCCTTCATCTCATCCAAATTGCCATTATAAACCGGCAATCGGGAGTAATGGAGTTCCTCCACTTTTTTAATTACCTCTTCAAACGTACTGCCATATTCAATCCCACTCACATCTAACCTTGTCCGCATAATCTGCTTAACGGTAGTATCGCTGAATTTCCGAATTCCTTTTAAAATTTGTTTTTCTTCCATAGTGGCCTCATTATCCGGCAACAAATCAATCGCATAGTCTAGCTGGCTGCTATCCAACATAGAAGAATTGTGCGGAGAAAATTTCTCTTCAATGCCATCGCTAAAGCCTACCAACCTTTTACTCAACCGATAAAAAAGGCTATTGAAAATTTCAATAAGTAATGAAGCAGTAGAAGCAAACCAAACTTTATGATGGGTAGCCCAAACCTTAGGCAAAACCTCCCCAAAAAGAACAAGCAAAAAAGTAACAGAAAAAACCTTAATCAAAAAATTGATCCAAAAGCCTAGTTGAAAAGCATCCAATAAACCATCCATCAGTATATTCGAAATTAAAATAATCCCGATATTCACCAAACTGTTTGTGATTAGCAACGCTCCCAATAAAGTTTTGGGCTGATCCAGTAAGGTTACGATACGCCTGAAAGCTGGCTGCTGCTTAGTCTTAAGCAAATTGATATCCTTATAGGTTAGCGAAAAAAAAGCAACCTCAGAACCCGCGACTAAAAAAGAAATGATAAACAATACTACAGCTAAAAAAATAAGTACTGCTGAAGCAGCAGGAGTTATTGAAAGTAGTGAGAAGTGCAAAAAAACGGCACTATCCATAACCGAATGGTAATCCAAAACTATCTGTTTTAGTTAATAATATTTTTACTACACCGTTGCATACTTTTTGAAGCATACACTGGTTGTATTTTTTAATTAAAAAGGTAACCTTTCAGCGCCATCTTCATCTGTAGGAATATCTCCCAAATCCTCTAGCCCTTCTGATGGTCCAGCAACGACAGATCCATCAGTTCTTTTATCAAGCATAATCAAATTATCTCCTACAATCTCTGTTGCAAATTTTTTATTGCCTTCTTTATCTTCCCAGCTTCTGGTCTTTAAACGCCCCTCTATGTAAACTTGACTGCCTTTGTGTAAATATTTTTGAGCAAGTTCTGCCAACCCCCGCCACAAAACGATGGTATGCCATTCAGTCTGTGAAATAAGTTTACCGCTTCTGTCCTTAAAAGTTTCGGTAGTAGCTAGTGAGAATTTGGCAACGGCGATATTGCCCTCCAAAAACTGCATATCTGGATCCTTACCCAAATTGCCTATTAACATTACTTTGTTAACACCCCTCATATATTTATAATCTAATTGAATGAATTTGGCTGCAATGCCTAAAACAGACTTAAAGGTACATTTTTATCCGTTAAATAGTTGCTGATGAATTTCGGAAACGGCAGTTTGTCCAAGGCTTTTTTACTAACCTTTTTATATCCCTTTATTACAAGGGGCTCTTTGACTGAAATCCGGATAAACTGCCCATGGATAGTTTGGTGGGTTAATAATTGCTTGTACAAAGGTGAAATATGTACTACTGTAAACTTTTTTTTACCCAATACCGCCCTAAGGGGCTTAAGGTTAGTTAATACAATAGGAACAGTAGATTCAATCAAAACAAATTCATACAAATTTTCCCAAATATCATTGGCACCTCTTTTTCTTACATAAGTTTCTCCCTTATAATCAACTAGAAGGTAGTATAACCACCTATTTTTTTTTGTAATGAACTTCTCTTTAATTGGTAACTGCTGTACAGTTCCATTCAAAAAAGCACCGCAATGACCACTCAATCCGCAACTACTGCACAAAGGCAGTTGTGGCTTACATACAACCGCCCCGAAATCCATCAATGCCTGGTTGTATTCTCCCGGCTCCTTTTTATTAAGTAAATCACTAGCCAATTTACCAAAAAAATGTTTTCCGGCTAAACTGTCGATGGGTGTTGAAATACCAAAATACCTTGCTAAAACCCTAAAAACATTTCCATCAACTACTGCATAGGGCAGCTTATATGCAAAGGACCCAATTGCAGCGGCTGTATATGGACCAACTCCTTTCAAAGCCAATATTTCCTCATATTGATTGGGGAATTTACCATTAAGATTTTCACTAATGTATTTTGCAGTGGCAATCAGATTTTTACAGCGGGTGTAATAGCCCAAGCCTTCCCAAAGTTTGAATACTTTTACTTCGGGAGCCTTTGCCAAATGCTGTATGGTTGGAAAAGCAGTTATAAAGCGGTGATAATATCCTAGCCCTTGGGCAACCCTTGTTTGCTGAAGAATAATTTCACTGAGCCAAATTTTATAGGGGTCTTTTTCTCCTTTCCAGGGCATTTCCCGAGTATTAACTTCCTTATTCCACTTGAAAAGGTTTTTTACAAAATACTTTTGGCTGGCTATTGTTGTCATTATTACCCAAATGTCCGTTAAAATCAGATTGGGTGAAATTTTGTTTTTCCCCGTACAATATGTCCGATTAAGGCTACCAATAACTACATAAAGGATATTTTGGAGTCAAAAAAGCTTACTACTAACTGATAATCAATTAATAATGTTGTTTTTCTCAATTCTTTTGATTATTTTGCTAAGAGAAAAAAAATAAAACGATTTACAATGAGAAAAGCAGACTTAATTTCAGCCATTTCAGAAAAAACTGGCATCCCTAAGGTGGATGTAATTTTCACATTGGAAACAATGTTTAAAGAAATAAAACAATCCCTGATAGCTGGTGAAAATATTTATATCCGTGGATTTGGCAGCTTTATTACCAAAAAAAGGGCTGCAAAAATTGGTAGAAATATTAAGAAAAATATCGCTGTAGAAATCCCTGCCCACTATACACCAGCTTTTAAGCCAGCCAAAGAGTTTGTGCAAGAAGTGAAAAACAAAAAAATACCGGAAAACGTCTAGGCATAAAGGCTTACCTTTGCGCCTCAAATATTTTTTGTGAAAAAACAGCAACTGATTCTTTTGGTGGGGGGCATTTTTATAATTGCTTCCCTGTTATTTTTTGGCAAAACTGTTGCAAAAAAAGATCCCGCTGCTATGGGTGGGGCCTCTAGACCTTCTTCTACAGCCGCTTTTGATATCAAGCAATACATACAATCTGCGAAGGCCAAACTAACGGTTTCCCAACTAAACTACGTTAATTTACTGGAAAATAGTATCTCCCGTGGCGATGTTGTGATACAGCAAATTAAGGTTTATAACCAGCTGGCAACCTTCTGGGAAGACTCCGTACATCAACATGAATTATACAATTTTTACACTTCTCAGTCAGCTAAGTTGGTAAATTCTGAAAAAAACCTCACCTTTGCTGCCCAATTGATGTTAGCTGACCTCAGAAATGAGTCAGACCCAGCTAAAAGAGGATGGAAAGCGGAGCAGGGAATTGAGCTATTTGAACGTGCTATTACACTGAATCCAAACAATGCAAACCTTCAAGTAGGTTTGGGAAGTTGTTATGTATTTGGAAAGGGTATGGCGGGGAACCCCCAAGAAACCATGAAGGGAATCCAACAACTTTTGCAGGTTATTCGCAAAGATTCCCTGAATATGCAGGCTCAACTAGTACTGGGAATAGGGGGTGTAATTTCAACGCAATATGATAAAGCTATCGACCGCTTATTGAATGTGTTGAAAAATCAACCGGGAAATTTAGAAGCAATATCTTGGCTAGCTGACGCTTATGCAGGGAAAGGAGATAAGCCCAATGCTTTAAAATGGTACGAGATTAGTAAACGGATGATTAACAACCCCGTTTATACAAAAGAAGTAAACGAAAGAATTAAGCAGCTGAGATAAATTTATTGGAATTCTATCCAACAAGTTAACATCAGTCAATATTTTTAAAATTTTTATTAACAACAAAAAGACTAGGTATGCCTTGTGGTAAAAAAAGAAAACGTCATAAAATTGCAACACACAAACGTAAAAAACGTTTAAGAAAGAACCGTCATAAGAAGAAATAATTCTCTTTTTATAATAAGTGCCGGCTCCCTCAGGCCGGCACCTCTTTTTAGTCAACAGGCAGTAAAGGTTATCAAACATAATACTTTAGGCCTTGTTGTACGTTACCCTTCCGTGCTGTACTGGTCTCTAATTAAAAGTGAATTGAGTGACAAAGGAACTGATTATAAATACTACCCCGCAAGGTGTTGAAATAGCCCTGTTGGAAGATAAAAGGCTGGTAGAGTTGCACAATGAAAAAGCTGATGCCAACTTTGCTGTGGGAGACCTATATCTTGGAAAAGTCAAAAAGCTGATCCCAGGTTTGAATGCAGCCTTTGTGGATATTGGGTTTGAAAAAGATGCTTTTTTACATTATACCGACCTGAGTCCATATGTTAAGTCGATACTGAAATTCACCAATATCGCTATTAATGACCATTCTGAAAAAGGGCTTGATTTTGGCAAATTCCCAGTGGAGCCTGAAATTGTAAAAACAGGAAAGATAGCAGAAGTTTTGGCAGGAAGGCCAAATGTACTGGTTCAAATATTAAAAGAACCCATCGCCGCAAAAGGCCCCCGTTTAAGTTGCGAACTATCTTTGCCCGGAAGATATGTTGTGATTACTCCTTTCAACAATATTATAGCGGTATCCAGAAAAATCCATTCCAGCGACGAAAGAAAAAGACTGCATAAAATAATTGAAGCGGTAAGATCCAAAAATTTTGGGGTAATCGTTCGCACAGCTGCGGAGGGGAAAAATACGGCTGAGCTTCACGAAGACCTATTGGGACTTTTGCAAACCTGGAAAACAATCCAGGCAAACCTTAAAGGTGCCGTTCCGCCTTCCAAAATACTAAGTGAGCAAGGTAAAGCAAATAGTATGTTGCGTGACCTACTCAATGAGGATTTTAACAGGATTGTAGTTAACGACAAAAATATTTTTGCAGAAACAAAAAGTTATATTCAACGAATTTCCCCTGATAAGGTAGACATTGTAGCCCTTTATAATAATAGCTCCCCCATATTTGACAGTTTTGGCATAACCAAGCAGGTAAAAGCTGCGTTTGGAAAAACAGTAAATCTACCTAGTGGAGCCTACTTGATTATTGAGCATACAGAAGCACTGCATGTAATTGATGTAAACAGTGGTTATAAAAGCGTAAGCAATAATCAAGAAGAAAATGCCTTAGAAACAAATTTAGAAGCTGCAGAAGAAATAGCAAGGCAATTGCGGTTGAGAGATTTAGGTGGTATTATTGTAGTTGATTTCATTGATATGAAATTAATGGAAAATAAAAAGCGCTTGGCAGATGCGATGGAGCAATTTATGCGCACAGACAGGGCCAAACACGCAGTACTTGCCATCAGTAAATTCGGATTAATGCAAATTACCCGGCAACGAATGAAGCCGGAAATGAATATCAATACTTCTGAAATTTGTCCTAGCTGTAGTGGAACCGGAAAAATTTCTTCTACGCTAATATTAGAAGATGAGATAGAGAAAAATCTAAGTTACCTGATTATGCAAAAGCATAAAGGATTAACGATTCAGGTAAATCCTATCCTGTTTACTTTTCTTACCAGTGGATTTATTTCCAAACGAAGGAAATGGTGTTGGAAATACAAACAAAAAATTAAAGTGGTTGCCAACTCCAATTATCACCTCACAGAATTTCATTTTTTTGACGACAGTGATGAAGAGATTAAATTATAGTTTTAAAAAAAAGCCCGAAATGATTCGGGCTTTTTTTATGCAAAATCTTTCATCAATTTGATTTCATTTCGGTACAATAAAATCTTCCCATCATTTTCCAAATGCTTTAGCAGCCTTGAAACCACTACCCTAGAGGTAGCTAGCTCATCTGCAATTACGTAATGCGATGCTTTGATCACATTGGAACCAGATAGCCTTTTTTTTTCTTTCAAGTAGGCTATCAATCGTTCATCGAGCCTATGAAAGGCAATGCTTTCAATAGATTTTAACAACTCCAAAAAGCGTTCATTAAAACTACGCATAAT
>CANJDY010000085.1 GCA_947472635.1 Chitinophagaceae bacterium | reverse complement strand
TCATTTTTTGGGTCAAAATTTTGCTAAAGCATTTGATGTAAAGTTTACCGATAAGGAAAATAAATTAGATTATGTATGGGCAACCAGTTGGGGCGTAAGCACCCGATTGATTGGAGCCTTGGTTATGGCACATAGTGATGACCAAGGCTTGGTATTACCTCCAAAACTAGCGCCTATACAAGTGGTGATTGTTCCAATTTTTAAAGGGGAGGAGCAAAAGCAATTGATAGATGAAAAAGTAAAGGCATTGATGCAGCAATTGAAGGCTGCAGGTATTTCTGTAAAGTATGATGACAATGACAATAACCGCCCCGGATGGAAATTTGCAGAATACGAAATGAAGGGAATTCCAGTTCGTATAGCCATTGGTGCGAGAGATCTTGCCAATAATGTGGTGGAAGTAGCGCGCAGAGACACAAAAGAAAAAATGAGTTTCAGCATGGATGGGTTAAGTGATCGGATCATTGCATTATTGGATGAAATCCAGTTGGCTATTTTCAATAAGGCTAAAAATTTCAGGGATGAGCGAGTTACTGCCGCCAATAATTGGGAGGAATTTGTAAAGTTGTTGGATGAAAAACCAGGTTTTATTTCAGCACATTGGGATGGTACGGCAGAAACTGAGGATAAAATCAAGGAGCTTGCTAAAGCCACAATACGTTGTATTCCATTGAATAATCAGCAAGAAGAGGGGAAATGCATTTATACAGGAAATGCCAGTAAACAGCGTGTTTTGTTTGCAAGGGCTTATTAAATGCTCATTTCTTTTTGATATTTTCCCAAACAACTATTGTATCTATTTATACTTTCTAAAAATTACCTGTGGCCCGAAAAGAAACCTATCGGTCAAAATATAACAGCAAGTTGCTGGAAGCGGGCGGGGTGCCGGAAAATTGGGAGCGGAAAGAAAGGGTTCCATTAGATCCCTCCATTCAGTTACCCTTTGCGGAGGGAAAGGTATTATTGATTGATAAGCCGCTGCATTGGACATCCTTTGATGTAGTTCGGAAAATGCGGAATCTATTGCAGATAAAAAAAATTGGCCATGCAGGTACCCTCGATCCATTAGCAACCGGTTTACTCATCGTTTGTACTGGTAAATTTACCAAAAAAATAAACGAGTATATGGCACAGGAAAAGGAATACACGGGTCATATAACGCTTGGTGCAATAACACCTACCTATGATTTAGAAAGTGAGCCCGAGCAGGCAAAAGACTATTCTTTTCTTACACCACATGTGATCCATGCAGCAACCGCTGCTTTTATTGGAACCATCGATCAATTTCCGCCCATTTATTCGGCCATCAAAAAAGAAGGTGTGGCATTGTACGAATTGGCCAGAAGAGGAGTGGATGTTCATCCGGAGGCGAGAAAAATAACCATCCATCAATTTGAAATTACTGATATTTCTTTACCTGTAGTAAGCTTTAAGGTGGTCTGTTCTACTGGTACGTATATACGGAGTTTGGCGAATGATTTTGGGGCAGCATTGGGGTGTGGAGGATATTTGAGTAGTCTTCGAAGGACTAGGATTGGCGCTTTTGAAGCAGCTGGTGCCCTTTCGATGGAGCAGTTTGAACAAAGCCTTCAAATAAAAACGGCTGACTGATTATTTTCAAATCCCCGGTTGTTGGGGTAGTATTTCTTAATTTGTCTTTTCCTTATTGAGGTCTAATTATAAGTCTCTGCATTATTAAAATGGGTAGCTTAACCCAATAGTAAAATTAAAATTCTCATACCTCCATAGCTGGTTGCTGTATGCAAAAACTCCGGGGGCAATTTCAATCGGGTCGCCTTTTTTTAGTAAGTTTCTTAAAGTAATATTAGGTACTTGCCAGCCATTGTTTTTAGTGATATCGGGCCTTTTAAACCGGAAGCCCAGATCAAAGCGAATCAAAAAATAATTAAAATCAAATCTAAAACCAGTTCCAGCAGTTACCCCTAATTGTTGGTAAAGCCGGCTGAAATTAAATTGCAAGCTATCTGTACCACCACCAATTCGGGTATTTTTTAAATTCCATACATTGCCTGCATCAATAAACAGTGCTCCTTTTAGGGTCAAAGAGTTGGGTATGATGGGTGCAATATCGTAGCGGAATTCACCATTGATTTCTATGCGTACATCACCGGTACGATCGTTTAGTGCGAGGGAATTATAAGCCGCTAGTGGCTTTGCGCCTGGTCCAATGCCCCTGATAGGCCAGCCTCTCATACTATTGGCTCCTCCTGAAAAATATTGTTTGAAGAATGGAAGCGAGTTCTCCGATTTTCCAATCGGAATTCCAATTCCTGCAAATGCCCTGAAAAGGGAAGAGGATTTTAGGTTTTCCACGACAAAAGTATACTCTACATCAGTTTTTATAAATTGCCGAAGTTCTTTTTTGAACAGCCCCATTCGCCCAAATAATAATCCTGATTCTTCAATATTCCATCTAAAAACTCGTTGCTGGTTTAATTTCTTAGGATTGATATAGGTGGATGAGTAGCTATAATTTAGCAGCCCCATTACAAGGGCTGTGTTGAATGAGTAACGCAAGTATGGATTAAGTTCCAGCGTTTTTATGAAACTATCTGATTGATTATACAGGTACGAATATTCGATATTTAAAAGTTTAAACAAATGTTTTCTGTTGGGATGCTCGCTACTAGTGAATTCATTTCCAAAAGCCGCACTAGCAGATAGTTGATTAAAAAGATCAATCCGATTGGAATAGGAGGGAACAACATTAATAAATGTTTGTTGTGAGAGTAATTTTTTATTGGGGAAAAACAGGTTAATAGGCCCCAATAGTCGGGGCAATGAAATCGTATTGGTATAACTCAGTTCATTTGAATTCATTTTTCTATTTGACCCTTGCAGTCCATTGAGGTTTAGCTCAATTCCAGCACGAATGGCATGCGTCATTTTTGTGCCGCTTTTTCCAACATTTCTATTTTGCAGCGATACGTTGGTGGACAAGCCCAGTAAGTTGCCTGCATTGGCAATGCTAGCACTATTGGTATTACTATTGGCCGAATAACTGGCTTCCAAATTGGCTTCAAATCCAAATCGTTTTGCAGGTAGTAATTGAATAATCATATTAATTTTTCCAGTGCTATCCTTTCTAGGCTCAATCTGAATATTGGTATTTTGCCATACACCGGATTTGGAAAAATTGCTAATTGTTTTTGTATAATTTTCCTGGCTATAGACATCACCAGAATTCAGGTGCATATTTCTAAGTAATAGATTATTGTTAAATAATTTTTTATGAAATCGGATAATATATCCTCCCTGCCTCTCTTCGTTGTAATTTGAAGTATTGGTAATGTCAGCAGCAGTAAAGTCGGGATAAATAATCACGGAGTCAATAAAATATTTTTTTAGTCTGGCCGAATCAGCAGCCGGATTGATAATGAGGGCCAGCTTTACAGTTGGATGATCCCTTTTTTGGTTGGCCTCAGCAAGCAATTGTAAGTTTTCAAAAGGATCATCTGATACATTGGTCAATGCGGCAATGGTAGTATCGCCTCTCAATTTGAGATCGTCTAGGGTGAATTGATAATAACCATTGTTGCGATACAGCTCTACCAGTCTGCTGATTTCTGCCATAATCTCCGCCCTAGAAACAGGGTTGCCCTTTTTAAGATAGGATTTGGTAATGGTCTCTATGGCCAATTGTTGCAATTCAGGCTTTTTTAGCTGGTACCGGATGGTGTCAATTAGCGTTGGATTTCCAGCAACTACACTGTATTTTACAGCGATACGTTGTTGTTTGCCCTTGAAAATGGTATCTACTTTAAATTGAATGTCGGCACTGTAGTAGCCTAGGTGTATCATAGCGCCTTTCATGCTTTTTGCAGAAAGGGTAGTATAGGTACTATCATAAGCTGGAGGGCGGCTTACAAAATGAAGTAGGAAAAGAAAGTCCTTGGTAGTTACTTTTGCACTGTCATCGAGTTGGCTGTATAATTTTTGCTTTAGTGAAATTCTTTGATCTTTGGTAAAATTGGCACCGCTAATAACAATAGAATTTTGGTATAAAAAAGGTTTATTTTTTTGATATTTGCGTGGAATTGTGCAAGCAGATAGTAATAGGGAGAAGAAAAATAAATTTTTCAGGTAATTCAATATTTTTATTTTAAGCGGCACTCTAAACAATATAAAAAATTTAAAAATTCAATGTTAAGCAAAACATATACCAAATATATCCAAAGTTTACACCACAAGAAATTCAGGGATCTAGAAAATGCTTTTATTGCCGAAGGTAGTAAAGTAGTGATGGACTTGCTAACTTCATCCAAAATTGTTTGTGAGCGGCTTTTGGCCACGCAAGAATGGATAACGGAAAATGAGCAGCAAATTAGGAAGTATTCCCCTGCCCCGATGGAGGCAATTGAAGGTTTTGAATTGGAAAAGATATCCGCGCTTAGTAGTTCCAATCAGGTATTGGGGGTATTTAAAAAAATAAAAGCCGGCTCTATCGACCCGCGCGGGAAAATCACGTTGGTACTCGATACCATCCAAGATCCCGGCAACTTGGGAACTATTATACGAATTGCCGACTGGTTTGGGGTACCCGCAATCATTTGTTCTGAGGATTGTGCAGATTGGTATAATCCTAAAGTGGTGCAAAGTACGATGGGGAGTTTGGGTAGAGTAGAATTGATTTATACAAATTTGGCGGATTGGTTGAAAAAAAACAGCTCAGTCAATGTTTATGCAGCAGCCTTAAACGGATCAGGGATTGATAGCATAAAGGGAATAAATGAGGGAATCATATTGATAGGAAATGAATCTAAGGGGATAAGTGAGGAAATATTGCAACTGGCCAATGAAAAAATTACCATTCCAAAAATCGGAGGTGCTGAGTCGTTGAATGCGGCGGTTGCAACTGGTATTATTTTATCACATATATTTTGATGCCTAAGTGTATAAAGGTTTATTTTATGGGCATTGTAGCGAATTGAAATAATGACCAGGGCTCTCTTTACCGAAATTGAATGGCCTTTACTGGTTGGATTTTTTTGACTAACCAGGTTGGAATGATTAATGTAGCAAAGCAGGTGACCAATGTAATCAGGTCCACTAGTACTACTTGCCACCAAATTACCTGCGCATGGGCTGCCCGCATATAATAGGCTTCTTCATCTAGTTGTATAAATCCTGTTTTCTCCTGCAGCCAGCAAATACCTAGCCCAAAAATGGTCCCAAAAACAATACCCGTAAAGGTGATGAGAGCAGTATTGTACAAGAATATTTTTTGAATATCCCAGTCACTGGCACCAATAGCTTTTAATATTCCAGTCATTTTAGTTCTTTCCAATACGATGATGAGTAGGCAAGTAATCAAATTTACAATGGCTACTATCATCATGATACCAATCAATATCAGCTTGATATCATTTTGTAGGCCTAGCCAGTCAAATATATTGGGATAAATTTCTTGAATGGTTTTACTATTCCATCCTTGGGGGGTTTCATTCTGTATAATCTTAGCTACAGAATCTGTTTGGGTGTAATCCTTTAAAAAGATTTCGTATCCTCCAATCTGATCAGGCTTCCAGTCATTCATTCGCCTAATTAAATTAATATCGCAAATGCCAAATTGTTTATCATATTCATCAATCGAGGTTTTGAATATACCGGCTATTTTTAATTTTCTTGGTCGCCGCGTGCCATCCTGCTGTATAAAGAAAGAGAGGAGGGTGTCATTGAGTTTTACATTTAGCTGGTTGGCAATATAGGTTGAAATATTAATTTCTTTACTGTACCCGCTATCTGCAAAGGAAACCCATTTTCCCTGTTGTAAAAAAGGGTCGAGTCTCGAATAGTCAAAACTACTGTCGATACCTTTTACTAAAATACTTTCAATATCAGTTCCAAAGGTCAGTAGAACTGATTTAGTGGCATATCGTTCAATTGATTTTACTTGAGGCAAAAGGCGGATGAGTCTTTCTACGGTATCATTTTTTGAAATGGGGTATTCTTCGGCAATGCTCACTCTTTTTTCTATATCCTGCTGAACATGGATATGTCCCCAAAAACTAAATACTTTATCACTGATGACCTGCTGAAATCCATTTACAAAGCTGATAGTTACTATCATTACTGCCACACTAACGGCAGTAGCCCCTATAGCTAGTCGGATGATAAAACGGGAAAAAGTATTTTGCCGGTTAAAGGCAATCCTTTTGGCAATAAAAGCGGAAATATTCAATCGGCATAATTTTAGTATCTTTCAAAAGTAAATATTTTCAACGCTAATGCATCTTTTTAAATCTTTCGGCTTTTCAGCGCTATTATTGTTATCGGTATTCTCTCTGCGGGCACAACTAAATCCAGAGGGTGTTTTTAAACCCAATATCAAGGCCGTCCGCTTTCATGGATATGGGGATCAGCAGGCGTTACCGGTTTATAAACTCAATAGTGGCGACCGTTTGGAGCTTCATTTTGACGACATGGATGCCAATGTAAAAAATTACTATTACACATATCAGTTGTGCGATTATAATTGGAGTCCGGTGGTAATTAGTCCTTTTGATTATATCAAGGGGTTTACCCAGCAGCGCATTTCCAGTTATCGTTTTTCTTCTATTTCCTTTACTCGTTACACCCATTATCAGGTGATTTTACCGGAGGTAAATACGCTTCCCATCAAAAGTGGAAATTATTTATTAAAAGTTTTTCTGGATGGGGATACTGCAAAATTGGCATTTACTAGGAAGCTGCTGGTATTGGACCCTAAATCGTCTGTAATGGCACAATTTATTCAGCCTTTTACACCACAGTATTTTAATACTCACCAGCGAATTAAGTTTTCAGTTAACCTCGAGGGATTGAATACTTTCGATGTCAATCAACAGGTGAAAGTGATGATACTTCAAAATAACCGTTGGGACAATGCACAGGGAAATATTCCACCCACCTTTATCAG
The DNA here is from genome assembly GCA_947472635.1 of Chitinophagaceae bacterium. The sequence goes on along the minus strand of CANJDY010000085.1, from coordinate 2,338 downwards.
GGGTAATACGTTGGAATATAACAATGAAAATGATTATTTTTTTGCGGGAGGAAAGGAGTGGAGGTGGCTTGATTTAAGAAGTTTTAGTTTGCAAAGTGAAAGAGTGGAAAGGGCAGAATATTCAAAAAATGCAACCAAGATTTTTGTGAAGCCAGACATTGATCGGAGCAGCCAACAATATATTTACTACAGAGATTTGAATGGATTATACCAAGTAACTACTTATGAATCAATCAATCCTTATTGGCAGGGAGATTTTGCAACGGTGCAGTTCAGTTATCTGAGTCCCAACCGCTTGCCATACCCGGATAAGGATTTGTACCTAATTGGTCAGTTGACGGATTATAAAATCAATCCAACTTCCAAAATGCAATTCAATTCAGAGAAGGGGATGTATGAGGGAAGTCAATTTTTGAAGCAGGGTTATTACAGTTATGGCTACCTGCTTGTTGATAAAAAGGATCCATCCAAAAAGTCGGAAATGGATGGTAATTATTGGGAAACGGAAAATAGCTATACTATTTTAGTGTATTATAAATCTTTCACTGATCAGGCAGACCAGCTAATTGGCATTGGCAAATTGGAAACAAGGACCGATCGGCCGGGTATTAATTTTTAGCAGTCAGCACAGGCTACTACTCGAAAATAATTGGGCGCAGCCATTCAAATAAATTTTTATTCAAAAATTTATTTGAATGGCTTATATTTGCATCGGCAAGTCTTATACGACCAGCTCCTGTTGAACTCCCCCAGGACCGGAAGGTAGCAAGGGTAAATGGTTGAGCGGTGCGATGTAAGTAACTTGCCATTTTTATGCCCTTTATTTTTCGAATTAATGACTTTGCATAATCAATTTTTAAAATAGCCCGTTTTTTATTTTGGTTTCCTCCCGTTTTTTATTTCATTCATTATTTCATTCGAAGTTTTCAGTTTTTCATTATCGGGAGTACGTTTTATGTACATGTCAAATTGTTTTGATAGCTTGGGATTACTCTTAAGGGTTGCGGTTATAGTTACTTTATCTCCTATAAATTTTTCATCTAGCCATAAACTGTTGCCACTAAATTTACCGGCTGTTGCGGTTAAAATAAGTTGGGTATTATCTAATGGTAAATAGCTTCCGGTATTTAAAAGTCCGTCAATATTGATGTAGTTATAAGTTCCTTTCTTCAGGCTATCAGTATATAGATGAATATAAATACTATCAATCTTTTGAGCGTTTACAGTGCTAAAAGAAGCAGTTAATAAAAAAAGTATATAATATCTCAAGTGGAATTTTGAAATAAAGTTGTTTAAAAATTGTATCAAAGGGCAGGTAGGTATTTTATTTTAGAGAATGCGGATATAAATAGTTGGTGAAATCAAATCGCTTCTGCTTTATCATAATTTTTTATTACTTGTTATCCTTGTTTAATTTATCATTGCAATTTTCCCAGTGCCTTGGTTTTGCAAATTTTGTTGCATTGTATTCGGTTGAATTCCCTTTTGGTATTGATAAGCTTTGCCAGTTATCATCACTCAGCATTTTTGCTAGGAACACAATTTGTCCAATATGGTAAGGGTAATGTGCCAGCTGCCGGAGGATAGCTTCTGTTACACTATGTCCAGTATTTCTTATGAAGACTTCCTTGTCTAAATCTTTTGCAGTCAAGGGTATTAAAGCTTCAAACAAACATTTCCAGCCTTCATCCCATTTAGTCATTAGCTCTTCTTTTGATTGAAAGGTATTATCAAATTCGGCATCCCTTTTTCGCCATTCTTTTTCGCCGTCCGTTGTTAAAAAATCAGTCCAGCGGGAAAGCATATTTCCACACAAATGGGTTACAATTGTGGCAATACTATTACTCTGTGGGTTGTATTGCCAAAATAGATTTTCTTCTGTCAACTGTGCCATGGCCTTTTCCCCAATCATTTTATAATATTCAAATTGCTTTTTTGCACTGTCTAAATAATCGTTGGCCATAGTTAAAAAATTTACTTGCTATTAATGGGAAAGGGTTATTTTCTCTACTCCTTCATTAGTAATCATTACAGGTTGTATTAATCCCTCTTTGTCAAAATACATGCTGTCTATACAAGTCACTCTTGAGTTGGCATCAGTTTCTCCCAATGGCCTGCGGTGGTAAATAATGTACCAGTTGTCCGTGCCGGGTATATTGATGACAGAATGATGGCCTGCGCCAGTTGCGATGTCGGGGTTTTGTTTCAGTATTTTATCGATTCGTTTAAAAGGTCCGAAGGGAGAATCTCCGATTGCATAGGCTACACTGTAGTTAGGACCAGTCCAGCCGCCTTCCGACCACATAAAATAATATTTCCCCTTTCTTACAAACATCAT
>CANJDY010000084.1 GCA_947472635.1 Chitinophagaceae bacterium | reverse complement strand
CGCGCCGATAACGCCCACACCCATCATACCCACCGCTCCGGTGAAATTGATGGCGAGGGCTCCTCCCTTTGGAAATTGTTCGGATACTACTCCCAACATCGTAGGCCAGAAAAATGTTTTACCCAATGCGTAAATGGTAGCGGCAATAATGATTAAAAATCCCGTTGAATAGGAAAGGAGTACCAATCCTGTTACGGCAATCAATGAACCAGCTACCAGCAAGCCGATGGGAGAAAGTTTATGAACAATGGGTCCAGCATAAAAACGTAGTAGGGCCATAATAATAGAGGTGTAAATCAATACCCATCCACCCTGTAAGCCCATTTGCATCATCGCCGGTGTCATTAAATCTGTTATCCAACTATCTGTACCCAACTCCGTGGTAGCCAGCGGAATCATAATTGCCAGCAAAAGAATTAAAAGCGGTCTGCCTAAAGAGCGTACAAAATATCCAAAAATACCGGTAAGGGCCAAGGTGATGATAACACTAACGGTAAAGGACCATTGAAAAAGACTGCCTAACTGAAACGAACAAAGCGCAGCGATAATCAATGCACCCAAAATGCCCACTTCTTTCAACATTTCTAAATAACTAACGCCGGCCTCTACCCGCTCATTAATTGGAAAAGTACGCTTTGCGATAATCCAACCATAAATGATTGCAGGAACCAGCACAAATCCGATAATCAATTGCCAAGGAAAATGCTGGTTAATCATAAATATCCCTAGCAATCCACCTACTACCATGCCTGCAGGCCAACCGGCGTGCAATATATTCAACCACTTGGTTTTTTCTTTTGGAAACATAGTAGCCACTACAGGATTCACCACTGCTTCCACTGCGCCATTACCCAGCGCGAATAAAAAAGTACCTGCAAAAAGCATCCAATAACCAGTGGCAAAAATGGTAATTGCCACCGAAAGAATATGGCAGACAAATGCAAAAACCATTGATTTTTTGTACCCAATTTTATCAATGATTAAACTAAAAAAGACGATGCTAATTCCGAAAGGCCAAAATCCTACTCCGAATATTTCTCCCTGCTGGGTTTTACTTAACCCAAACTGAGTGCCCCAATCGTGCATAATAAATGCACGGAAAACAAATCCAAAAGCGGTAGCAGTTAATGCGATGAAACATCCCCAAAAAAGCAGCTTTTTTCCCTGCTCATCAGCAGATGTGTTGTCGGTATTCAATTGTGTTGAATTCATACGATTTTTTTTAATGAAGGATAAATGGTTTGATAGTAAGCAATGAAATCGATTGTTATAAAAAAATTAATGATTGATTAAAAACTGGCTAACCCTTTCATTAAAATCAGCTATCTGTTCCCAATGAAATGCATGTCCGCTCCCCTCATACAAATGCAATTCCGAATGGGGAATAGCAGCAGCCACTTCATTGGCCATCCACAGCGGAGTAAAAATATCTTCTCTTCCCCCAATGACCAAAACAGGCTGTTGAATGTTGGCCAGTTGGTCCAGCGCATTGTGATGGATACAAGCAGCTGCCTGGCCCATCAGTCCTTGTAAGGTTTGTGTGGGAGTAGCTGTCGAGGCCTGATTACGATCATTGACCATTGAAGCGAAGATCGTTTCATCATCCCAAGAAGCTTTTGAAAAAATCAACAATTGAATAAACAAACTAAATGAAGCTGGATCCAAATTTTTCTTACTATTGATCATTTGCTGAAAAATGCCTTTGGCCATATTATCACACCTTGCCCATGGGCACATCAACACCATAGATTCCACTTTTTGAGGATGCCGAATGGCCAGTTGCTGGGCAATGGTACTTCCCATGGAACAACCAATTACCCTCACTTTTTCCAATTGAAGTGCATCCAATAATCCCGCATAATCATCAGCCAATAGTTCGGTGGTGTATGGTCCTTCGGGTTGGTCGGATAAGCCTACACCCCTATTGTCCACTGTAATACAAGTGAATTTTTTTTGCCAGTATGCTACATGTTTTTCCCACACCGATCCAGTAGCGGTAATTCCCATGATGAGTAGTAGGGGTTCTCCCGAACCTTGCTGTTCATAATATAAATCTATTCCGTTGGTATGTACAATGGGCATATTGTTTCAATTATTTTAATGCGGTAATTAATTTTTCTTGCACCCATCTCCCATCATGCAGCGTTACAAAATCTGGATCCTCCACCGCTTCAGCTCCTTCATCTTCACATACAATCCATCCTTTGTAATCGCGGTCTTTGAGCCACTGGGTGATACCCAAAAGATCAACTTTGCCTTCTCCCATTAATGCAAATTCAGGTTCACCGTTCCAGTCTTTGTAATGCATATGGTTAATCAAGGAAGCATACTCTTTCATCTTTTCAAGCGGATCCATCCCGCCATTAATAATATGGCCTACATCAGGTGTCCAGCCCGTAACAGTGCTATCGAGAGAGGGCAGTATTACCTGGTAATCTTCTTCTGTACGAATGATGGAGCTATGCGGTGAATTGGGATGAAAGCTGCAAGGAACACCTTTTTCCATTGCACGACGAGAAACGCTGTTTACAATATTGACCAAGCTTTTTTGGCGGGCAAGTAAATCATGACGACCAGAAGGTATTTGTACCGTACAAAGAATAGCTCCTGGAAAGCGTTGCAACAAACTGATGGTTTGATCCGCCTCTAACCTTTCCTTTTCTGTTTCTTCCGTACCCTTCCAGTCCAATGCGAGTGAAATGGCAGCCAATTCTAATCCGGTAGATTGTAAATTTGCTTCCAACAGTCCGGGGTCACTCAAATCTCCCATCCAAAAATGAATAGGTTGTATGCCGGCAAAACCGGCTTGGGCAATTATTTTCATCATGTGATCCAAGCGACCTTCATGTGTTTTTCCATTGCCATTCATGAACCAGGTATAAACTTCAGATCCAAAGCGAAAGGGTAGTTGTTTAGTCATATAAATAATTAAAGTGAAATTATAAATTACTAGCGGCTCTGAGCCATACATTGTTGTTTAATAAATGCCAAGCCGTTGGTTGCCATATCCCAAGGTTTTGAATATTCGCGCCATACATTAATCGCATTGGCAAAGTCGGGGTCATTTCTTGAAAATGCTTCAATGGTAAGCCATCCACCATATTTTACTTCTGCCAAAGTAGAAAAAACTTCTTCCCACTGCACATGTCCATCACCTGGAGTGCCTCGGTCATTTTCGCTGATATGAAAGTGTGCCAATATTGGAGCTATAGTGATAATAGCCGCTCTGTTTTTTTTCTCTTCAATGTTTGCATGGTGTGTATCATACATTGCTCTTACATTGGGATGGGCCGCCGTATTAACCAATTTTGTCAACTGCTCCACCGTATTGCACAAATAACATTCAAAACGATTCAACGCTTCAAGTGCCAGGGTGATTCCTGCCTGTGCAGCATAGTCACCGGCTGCATGCAATACTTCCCCGCACCAGCCATACTCTTCTTCTAAGGGAGGGTGCTGTGCAAAAACACCATGGGCAGAATGAAAAGGTCCGCAAAGCACGGTTGCCTTCATATCGTAAGCGCGATCAATGCCCCACTTAATTCTTTCCAATGCCTTGGCCCTAACGGCTGCAGATGGGTCAACTGGATTTTCATCCTTACCCACTACAAAAACTGCTGTTGTTTCCAGTCCTATATTTTGTGCATGATTACCAAACCGCTGGTAAGCTTTTTCATCTGGAGCGCCTACAAAACATTCCACTCCATCATAACCGATTTGTTTCAACCGGTCAATAATAGGCAGCAATTCATCCGACATTACTGCCGACCAAACAAGTGTATTAAATCCTATTTTATTCATTATTGTAAATTTCAAAATCAGTTACGATAAGGCACATTTATCTCCATTTTACCTGCCCATTTTTTTGGAATCGGTTTCCCAGCAGCCCAATGAAGCGCATTGATAACAAGGTGCTGAAAAGGCTCCTGATCAAAATCTTCTGGATGTCCTAGCGTGGTAAAGAAAAACTTTGCACCATAACCGTTTTTACCAGTCCAGGCTACTGGATTATCATACGCCGACGGGTTTTCGGAATTAACTGAATGGCCCATCAATAAAGCGGTAGAGCCATTAGAAGGAAAATCAGGTAACACTTGGTATAGCCAAGACCTGGCATGGAAATTATTTCCAACACCGGTAAGTAATATATTTTTTGCTTCCGCTGGAATAATGGTTACATCCGTAGAAGAGGCATGTCCATAATGTGTATGGTGGGCTTTGCCACCCCATCCTGGAGGGGCATTAAATGCCATCTCTCCAAAAGCATTCCATTTCTCTAGTGGATGACCAGCAGGATATTTAAAAGCATGCGTGGTAGTACGAAAGCCAACAAGGGGTTTGCCAGTTTTTAAATAGTCCTCAATCAATTGCACTTGATCAGCTGGAAGCCTTCTCCAGCGAAGAAAAAAAACTGCCACATCCGCCTCTTTCAATGCTTCTAATCCTGGAATATTTTCTTCTGCATTGTGATCAGGAAAAGCTTTTACCACTTTCGTACGAAAGCCGTAATTTTTTTCCAGCTCGGCTGCTATTATTGGAAGCGTTGCCTCTCCACTGTATTCATGGTCGCCGGTTACAAAAACAATGAGCGGTTTTTTGGCAGCTTTTTGATTCGACTTTTGTGTAAAGCCAAGGATGCCCGTTTGCAGTGAAAGCAACAGTAAGAAGAGATTTTTTATGTTGATTGTGTTTTTCATAATTAAAAAATAAACTAGACGAAAAATAAACAATTCAGGTAAACTATTCATTTTTATTATTCCATTGGATGTTGTTTGAGCAACTCTTCTGGTGTGTAAAATCCTACTTTGGCTTTAATGGCAGCCCGCACAGTTTTCACCTTAGCCGCCTTTACAGCGGAGGCTTTGTTACCAAAAGAGTTTCGCACATAGGTAATTACGGCTGCCACTTCTTCATCCTTTAACATGCCTTCAAAAGGTGTCATCGGCACTTGGCCCGGATATTTTTTTCCGTTCACCACAATCGGCCCATAAATTCCTTTCAACACTAATTTTATCATCCGTTCATCACTTCCCAATACCCATTTAGATCCAGCAAGTGGTGGAAAGCTTGCGGCTTCCAGCCCTTTTCCGTCAGGCTGGTGACAGGTAATACAAAAGCCGTCCCTCGAATAAATCGCTTTTCCTGCCTGTAGAATTTTATTATCAATGCTTCCGGGCAGTGTTGCAGCCATTATCGATTTTTTCTTTTCTACTGCATGGCCGTTCAAATGCGCTACAGATGTTTCATATGCTTTTATCATCCAACTATCTAGATTTTTTTTACCTGCTTGCATTTCAATTGCCAAGCCTTTATCCTTATCTAACCAGGAGGCTGCTACTATCGATTCCAATCTTACACGGCCGCTATCATCTTTGGCAGCATCCATTAATAAATTTGCCTGGTCTGCTACTTGGTGTCCTGTAAACCGAACCACTTCCACTGCAGCCGCTCTCACTCTGAAATCTTTGGCATGCAGCAATTGGCGAAGCAACGATTGGTCCACCCTATTGAGCCCCCAACTTACCCATAATGCTTCCAGCAAATTATGTTCATACTGCGGAGATTTTTTATCGAGTTGAGCGATCCATTTTGTCAACAGAGGAAGCACTTCAGTTGCCTTATGTGCCCTGATTTCTCTGCGGCTACGGTAGCGGGTTCTATATTCTGGAAGTTTTAAATTATTAAGCAACTCATCGACACTTGCTCCCGCTACTTTAGCAGGAACAACCAATGGCCTAGAAGGATAGGTAACCCGATAAATCCTGCCATGGGTATGATCGCGAAGAGGATCCCTTGCATTGTGTTGCATGTGGCCAATCAATACATTGTGCCAATCAGCAATATAGAGTGAGCCATCTGGGGCGAATTCCAAATCAACCGGACGGAAATTCATATCGGATGACTGCACCAAATCCTGTCGGAATTTACTTTTATAGCCGGTCCCGTCGTCTGTGAGGGTATGTTGCTTAGTTCCTAAAAAACCAATGGTATTATTGAGTAGCATATCGCCCTGCACTTCATCTGGAAAGTGACGACTCGATACAAATTCGAGTCCTGAAGTAGGCCTTACCCGCTGACTCTCTTCAATCAAACTTTCAGCCTTGGGGGTTGCTACACCATACCTTGGCTTCACTGTTCCAGGAATCATCCAGGTTACATCCGGACCAGAAGTTTCTGCATAAAAAACTTGTCCCCATTCATCAAAAGCTATGCCCCAGGGATTGGGAATAGAAAGTTGTGCAATGCGATCCAATTTTCGGCGATTGATATCATACCTAAAAAATCCACCATTGGTACCCCGAACCGGTCCATAGGAAGTTTCAATGTCATTAACAAGAAATACGCCCTGTCCCATATAAATGGCCCCCGATGGATCGGTGGTATAGGCATGGTGAGCATGGTGGGTATCGTGATCATCGAAACCGCTTAACAGAATTTCTTTGGTATCGGCTTTGTCGTCTCCATTGGTATCTTTCAAAAGAACAAAGTTGGTGCCCTGCGAAAGATAGACCCCTTCAGGAGCAAACTCAAAGCCAAGTGGGAGTTGCAAGCCATCTGCAAAAGTAGTTTCCTTATCTGCCTTGCCATCATGATCGGTATCTTCCAGGATAATTAATTTATCGTTGGGCTTAGGATCTCCTGGCTTCCAATGGGGATAAGTAGGCATAACGGCTACCCATAAACGCCCTTTATTATCAAAGGAAATTTGCACCGGGTTAGCCAAGTCAGGGAACTCGCTTTCAGAAGCGAAAAGGTTTATTTTATAACCAGGGGCCATGGTGAATTTATCCAATGCCTCCTGTCCGTAAAGATACCTGAGTGTTCCATTACCCTCATTAGGCGTGTAATTTGTTTTTACCGTTGGTAGTGGGGATGTTTTTTTATCGGCTGCAGCTAGATCCATTTTTTCTCCTTTCACGGCTTTCCAAATTGCTTCATCCCTAATCAACGTCATTTCACGAATTTTAACCAGTTCGGCAGGATAATTATCCGGCCCAAAAGGGTCGTAACGGCGGCCAAAAACATGCACCCCATTGGGCATTTTAAAGTCATTGTGCCACATCCAATTTTTTTCCAATACTGCTTCGCGAACCAATGCACGATTGGCTTCTGCCTCAGCGACTTGCTTTCCAAAAATTGCATCGGCCAGCAAGGGAGCAAATTTTGCATACCCCGCTTCGGTCAACTGAGAGCCATCAATTGTTAAAGAAGGGCTAGCATTTTTAAACCACTCACTGGTAGGTGTATACGCATCAATAAAGTGAACTTTATTTTTGGCTGCAATTTCTTTCATCCCAGCCGCATAAAGCGCCAGGTTAGTATTTTCCACTTTGCCATTGGGTAGGTCAAATTTGTTTGAAAGATCTTCAAAGGCAATTGGCGAAACAATTGCCAGCTGGGGAGCTGAAACCCCATTGTAGTGTTGGCTGAGGGTATGTTTGATAAAGGCATCCAACTCCGCCTTGTAATTTTCGAGCCCCTCCTTGCCCTGAAAAGATTCATCGAATCCAAAGAATGCAATAATAATATCAGCCTTGTGTTTGGAGATCCATTGATCGGGATATTCTAAGAAACCTTCTGTACCCGGACTTTTAGCCAATTCAGTCTGAAATTTTTCCGCTCCAGGAAATGCCCAAGGGGTAGGTCTGCCAGAATGGGGCCTAAACCCGGGCGTATTTCCACCATCACACATATTACGGATATACAATAAACTATCGGGATAACGAAGTTGCAATTCGGTTTCAAAATAACCAAAATTCATCATCCTCGAGCCTAGGTTATTGCCCACTAAAATAATGTGTGCCCCCTTGGTGATTTTGAGTTCACTTGAGTTAGTGTTTTGCAGCACAAAAGCAGACAAGGCTGCGAATGCGATAGCAAAAAAAGAAATTTTCAGGTATTTTTTTTTATTTGAACCGATGTACATTTCGCTTAATTAATAAATGAGTAACGATGATAAAAATATTATTTGCATTAATTTTTTATAGAACCATATCCGGATTAGCAGGGCCAAAATGTTTCAGCATTACAATTGGATCGGTAGCAGAAGCATTGAAAATGGTAACCCCTTCCATTGCTGCTTTTTCACTGATAAAAAATTCGTCATTGGTCAACTGGCCATAACGGATAAGAGCAGGCGTTTCAATATCCCACACACCCATTTTACCATGTCCCTGCATTACAATGATTCCATAAGCAGCACTATCGGTAATGGTAACCGTCTGTCCAGGAAAAACTGTTAGCTCTTTGGCGCTGAAGGCATCCGATTTATAACAGATCCAGTTTTCTACATACCCCTGTGATTTCATTTCGTCAATTGCTTTAACCGGCTTGGGAGCCATAAAACGATTGGCCATAGTGTTAGGATCTACATTCAAGTCCCAATCCAATACATCCAGCAATGCATCATAATCGCCGATACTTTCTGCAGGTGTTCCGTTCCACAACAATTCGTCGGGAATGATAGCTTCATTTACCAACGACTGGTACATAGCAAATACATCCGATGCTTTTTGGGGTTCATAGGTACACATACTACCTGGTGCATGAAGCAATCCCGGTGGAACATCCCAGCCTGTTCCCGGTTCAAGGCGATAGGCCTGTGAATAGTTAGTTATTTTATTGTCACCTTTCGAAAAATTTACTAGGCACTCCCGAATCTGCTCTCTGCTGGTACCAGGTGCAATGCCAATAAAAGTATAGGGGAAATCTCCTCCATGGTTATTGAGTTGCGGTGGGAAATAGTACGCTTCTGGTTTTCCTTTTTGACCAATCAGTGCAGCCTTTTCATCATTGTGATGAACGTGGTGTGGAAGGGGTCCCATGTTATCAAAAAACTTGGAATACATCGGCCAGCTTCCATATTCATTCCAAAGGCGGTCGCCAATTAATACCCCTTTCAGTTCATCAATGGCGTCCTTTAATAAAAACTGTTGCTCGGCATTGCCATCAGTAAAGACCACAGCACTCAGCCCTTCATTTTCACCAGTTAGCGGTCCATTTTTTGCAGGAGTAGTGGAGGATAGCCAGCGTTCGTCTATGCCTCCCCGTTCGCCCCCTAGTACATAATAATCATCCGGATGCAATTTGATTCTGCGTCCAGGTACACAGAAAGATCTAGGTACCCAAGTGGGTGCCAAACGTAAAATGCCTTTTCCCTGATTGAAAGCCTGTTGGGCTACACTTTGTTTTTCCATAGAAAATTTATTGGGGTTGATAATTCAGAAATTATTATACATTATTTATAAATGATTGAATACTGGTATCGTCGGTTAGCACATTGATTGCTAGATCGTACAGTCTAGT
>CANJDY010000083.1 GCA_947472635.1 Chitinophagaceae bacterium | reverse complement strand
TGTTGTATTAACTATATCCGTTAAGCTTGCTGTAAAATCTGCTGCAGTAGATGATTGCCATTTGGTTACACTACCGGTATGACTACTCAATGTAAGAGCAGTACTATTGACACCCGTACATACTGTTGCGCTGCCGCTAACAGTTCCACCTACACTTACAGGACTTATTGTTACCGTTCCAGTAGCACTATTTGCTGAAGCGCAGGCGCCATTGGTAATTACTGCTCGATAATAAGTAGTAGTTGTAAGATTTACTGCTGTTAGGGTATTGGTTACATTGGAGATATCTGTTAAGCTAGCAGAAAAATTAGCAGCAGTAGAAGATTGCCATTTTGTTACATTACCAGTATACCCACTCAATGTAAGTATAGTAGAGTTTGTACCCGTGCAAACCGTCGCATCGTCTGCAATACTTCCCCCAACACTCGCCGCATTTACTGTTACTGATGCTAAACTGCTGGTTGCTGATGTGCAAACACCACTTATAACTAAAGCCCTATAATAGGTAGTAGTTGTTAAATTTGGTGTATTATAAGTTACTGCTGTACCGCCTGTTCCCCCTGTTACTGTAGCCCAACCGGTACTTCCATCAGCAGATTGTTGCCATTGAATCGATCCTGTCTGTCCAGTCAAAGCTATTGTTGTTGTAGCGCCACTACAAATAGTAGCCGCCGTGGCAGTAGCAGTTCCCCCAACACTCGTTGAACTTACTGTTATAGTTTGTTTCGAGCTATAGACTGAGGCACATGCCCCATTGGTAACTACTGCCCGGTAGTAAGTAATGGACGTTAAAGCTGGTGTGATATAGGTATCCGTTGTACCGCCAGTTCCATCAGTTACTGAGGAAAAATTAGTATTATCGGGGGATTTTTGCCATTGAATGGTTCCAGTATATCCTGTCAAACCTATTGTTGTGTTCGAACCACTACAAACAGTAGCTGCCGTTGCAGTGGCTGTTCCGCCTACACTCAATGCATTGACTGTTACTGATGTGGTTGTACTGGTCGCCGATACGCAAACTCCATTGGTAACTACTGCCTTATAATAAGTGGTGGCTGTTAAATTGCCCGTTAAATATGAAGCTGCTATTGCCCCGCTTATTGGAGTCCAGGTAATATTATCAGTAGATTTTTGCCACTGAATGGTTCCCGTATAACCTGTCAAATTTATTGTTGTACTAGAGCCAGTGCAAACGTTCGCTAGAGATGGTGCTGCAGTTCCCCCCACACTCACTGCATTAATATTAACAACAACATTTTGAACCGCAGCATTTGAACACCCAGTAACTGTGTTTCTTAAGATAAATGCATAAGTAACGGGTGTATTTGATGTAGTGGTATTGGTTAAAACTTCATTGATAGTTGCGCTAGCTCCATTATTTGTAGCTGGTGTAATACCAGTAATATTTGCTCTCGACCAGCTAAAATCTATATTAGATTGTGCAGAAGTTGCCGTATAAGAAAAATTATTGCCACTGCAAACGGCCGAAGGTGAAGGAGAACTGCTTAATGTTGGATTTGGATTAACAATGACTGATACGCTTTGCGTATTCGAGCACCCAGTTGCTGTTGTTGTTAATACAACAACATAAGTAGCCGTTAAAGGATTAGGAGAGGTATTGGATAACACTTCACTAATATTTCCAGATCCAGTACCGGTAGTTGGAGTAATGACGCCAGACAAAGCCCTTGTCCAATTAATAGTGGTAGATCCAATTGTGCTTACAGAGTTGTAAACGAATGGATCTCCACTGCAGATAGAAGTAGTGGCCGTAGAGTTAACTAATTCAGGTTTGGGATGCACGGTAACCTCCAAAGTAAAAACTGCTACACCGGGAGAAATGGTGGAAGGTGTAACAGTGTAAGTAACTACCGCATCAATTGTTCCGGTATTGGTTATTGTTTGTAAAACTGAGTTTTGAGGAGTAGCGGCATTGGTGGCACCAGTAACAGTACCTACTCCAATCGATGTTGTCCAAGTATAGGTTAAATTGCTCGGATAAGTTGGAGGTGTATAATTTACAATGTCGCCACTACAAATAGTTAATGTATAATCAGCAACAATAGAATGGGGTGATAAATAGGTTGGTTTTGGGGCAATAGCATCATTGGAAATGGCAAAAGACCTGCCCACGCTATACAGCAAGAAGAAAAAAACGGTAAGGATAAGCTTAAATGACCTATTCATGGATATTCTAAAATTAGATTCTATTTCTCCTTTTAACTGTAACCAAATTGTAGATATGCAGCTATTAGGCAATATTAAATGACTAAATGCCTCGTTTATATGATATTTGGCCAATTTTACAAATGTCACAATACTCTTTTAACGCAATAATTTAAATCCTATTGCCTTTAAAAAAGATATGCCTCATCGATTTCCAAAAAATTTGCATACCCCACTCTATATGCCATGACTAAAAAACTGGTAGCAAATACTCTATTCCTTACTTACAGGTACCCTTTTAAAGCGCATGTTATTAATTTGTGTGTAAATATATAAATATTAATCCATTCAAAATCAATTTGAAGATAAAATACCCTTATTTCGACGCTACTTATAGCAAATTATTTTACAGGAAATGCCCTCATTTTCAAATAAAGATCAACAATAAACGAGCACAAAAAAGCCACCTATGTATTTTCTACTTAGGTGGCGTTAATTTTTTATGGCTACAGATTTACCATTCCGTAAACCCTCCAACTGGGTAAGTAAAACTCAATCGGCTCACACAATTAATTGGTAATCAAAGCTTAGGGAAACTATTGACCATTACTGCTACAATTCTCTCAGCCAAATATTTCGGTAACTGATGGGTTCACTTTTATCACCATGCGCCTGCAATTTTAGTGGAGACGGACCGTGTTTTTTGTAAGTGGGTTCCCCTACATAGGGCGTATCGCCTGTAAGCACCCAATCATTTTGAACCAATACGCCATTGTGAAATGCAGTAATTTTTGCAGGCGATTGAATCGTTCCATCCTCCTTAAACCTAGGTGCAATCCAGACTACCTCATACCGCTGCCACTCACCGGGTGGCAGGCAAGAGTTGGCCATCGGAGGATTTTGTTTGTAAATACTTCCTGCTTGCCCGTTTACATAGGTGCTATTGTTATAACTATCCAACACTTGCAATTCATATCCCCCTGCACCCCAAGGTAATGCCGCCAAAAAAACACCACTATTTCCCCGGCCCTGTCCTTTACCCGTAATGTTAACTGGAACCCTGTACTCTATGTGCAACTGAAAGTCGGTAAAAGTTCTTTTTGTTTGTAGGTCGCCTACCTTCTTATTCACCATCATCGCATCATCTACCAGTGTCCATTTTTCATTGGTTGCAGATGGTTTGGTTAATTCCCACTCATCCATATTTTTCCCGTCAAATAAAACGATTGCATCAGAGGGCGCACCGTAGCTCGCGCTACCTGGGGTGACTAATTTTGGAACCGGACTGTAATATTCAGTGGCTTCGGGACTTGGCTTTTGTTGACCAAATACAGTCATTGAAATAATAGTTGTTACAAATAGGTTGGAGAGAATTTTGTACTTCATGGTGTTTGATTAAATTTTAGGTAAGCTATAAACGTTATGATATTTTTTTAGTAAGTAAGCTGCATAACTTCTTCATCTGTAAACCGGCACTTTTAATACAGCCTTTACATTGGCCCAGCGCATTCCATTGATGCCAATTGCCCCAATATTTAGCTGATCGCTTGGCGCAACCCGGTTTTTAAAAATGGCAACCGATTTGCTATCCAACGTGGATGCCAACAAGCTGCCCCCTATCAATAAAGACGATTGATGAATCAACTTTTTTCTAGAGCTCATGAGAGAACTATTTTTGAATAGTGCAATGATAATTTTAAAGAGAAGGAAAGGTAAAACAATAATGTGATTAAAAGATAGTTGGAGAGAATAAAATAATAATGATTAGCAAACAAATCGAATAGCAGTTTGTTAAATTTAAAATGCCTGAAGAACCAGCCCAATCAAATCAATTAGGTAAGCAGCCAGGTGATAATATTAAATGTGCTAAATTCTATAAAAATTAGGCTAAATTCTATTAAATCAATATTTTCACGGTACTGATTTATGCTGTAGGTAAATTAACTGGATTGTCTTGAGCAATGAATTAATCGTTTTACACACTTCCAGTAGCCATAATAATAACAAAAATTTTAATAGTGAAAATATCCTCATTTTCTTCATTGTCTCTATTGAAAAAGACTGTTGTGGACTATTGTTCAATAAAAATTATTATCCCAATTTTTTTACTTGTTTTTTCTGCATGTGCTTATAATAATATTGCTAGTCCGAGAGTTAATAGGGTGTTGGCAGGCACATTTTTCCCCTATCATACCGCCTTTGGTGCTGGCAGGGGAATCATATTCCGAATACCTATCCCTAATGATATGAAAGAGCAGTGTACCCTTGATTCATTTTACCTGAATGGAGCTAGTCATCCCTTCGCAATGTCAACTGTGATGGATACGATGTATCTTGAAGCAAATTATTTTGTTTCGGAACCCGTTCCTTCATTTGGACAACCTGCTGTGGTGAAATTGGATTCTGCTATTCAAAAAAGGAACCAGGCCATTCTGATAGAACAAAATTTCTACCCTTCTTGGATTACCTATTTTGGAAAAACAGGGCGGAAACGCATTGACATTATAAACTATAAAGAGATATTTGCATCAGCAAAACAATAAATCAGCAATTAAAAATGAATACCAGCAAAAAATATAAACAAATACTATCCGGGATACTACTAATTACTTCTTTAGTATGCGCTGTAAAGTATAGCAGTCAGTTCTTCTTGCCAAATGTACCTTCTGGAAAATTGCAAGCAGTTGCAATGAAAATAAAATCCACCACCCAGGTTGCTGAACTAAAGGCGGAGGCTACATTGCCGGCTACAGTGAAAGCTATACAACAACCAATCCTATCTGCTCGAGAAAAATATGAAGCGTTTTTAAATACCCATCCCTATAATAAGATTCACAAAGTAAATAATAAAGAAGTTGAAAGAGAAATGGGAGAAGAGAGAGAAGAAGAAGAAAATAATCCCGATCGCCCCGATCTTGCTTTCGAACAGGACTTTCTCAGAACAATGAACCCTATTTTAAAAAGACCTACGCCTGAATTACTGTCCGATATCATTGAAAAAAATGAACTCGTTTCGGCCAACACCGAAATCAAAACCTTTAGAATGCCGGGTGACAATTCCAGTGCGGCAACCAACTGGATAGAGCGGGGGCCTAACAATATAGGCGGAAGAACCCGCGCACTTACCTGGGACCCCACTATCGCCAACAAGGTTTGGGCTGGGGCAGTTTCAGGGGGGCTTTGGTATAATACCAATATTGCCGATGCAAATTCAAGCTGGGTAAGGGTGGATGACCTTTGGGCTTCCCTATCAATTACAAAAATTGCATTTGACCCAAATAATGCGCAGATTGCTTATGTAAGTACGGGCGAAGGTTTTGGTGTAGGAAAATCCATTGGTGGGGGTATCTGGAAAACCACTAATGGTGGAACCAGCTGGAGCCAATTGGTATCCACGAAAACTTATAATTACATCAATGACCTGGTTGTAAGAAAAGAAGGAGCAACCAGTGTTATTTATGCAGCAGTAGATGCAGGGTATTATGAAGGATCATGGTTTGGCCCTTCAATTGCTGGATTAAGACGCTCCACAGATGGAGGATCCTCCTGGACGCAAGTGCTCCCAGTTATTGCTGGCAATACTAAAAATTTTGTTGCTTCGTCCATCAGCTTAGGTGCTTACAACCGAATTTGGGTGGGTTCAAAATCCAGTCCCTACACCGGAACAGATCGAGGAGGAGGAAGGGTTTTATGGTCGGATGACGGAGTTAATTGGACTATCTCCAATACCCTTACAGATGCCACCAATGGTAGGGTTACGGTGGCTGCCGCTCCCTCCGATTCTAATTATGTATATAGTTTTATAGAAAATAAAAAAGGGGATAATAGTACTGGAACAGGAGGACTTTGTATAATACGAAAATCTGTTGACAATGGTGTTACCTGGACAGATATCGCCCAACCCGACGATGCGGATAATGGCATTAGTGCAGATGATTTTACCCGTACACAAGCATTTTATGATCAAGCACTAATGGTTGATCCAAACAATCCGCAAACAATCCTAATCGGAGGAATTGACTTGTTTAGATCAATTAATGGTGGCACCAGCTGGGCACAAATCAGCAAATGGGCAAACAATGCCAGTATGAATACCCTCAATTGCTCACTTGTTCATGCAGATCAACATGCAATTGCTTTTAAGCCTGGCTCATCCAGTACCGCCATTTTTGGAACTGATGGAGGAATCTATTACTCTTCAGATCTTGCCAATGCAGCTACCACCAATTCAATTATTAGCAGAAATAATAATTTCAATGTCACCCAGTTCTATTCCGCAGCTATCAACCCAACACTTGGAAGTAGTAATTATATGGCTGGGGCCCAGGATAATGGCACCCAAAGATTTGCATCGGATGGGATGAATGCCACTATTGATGTAAGTGGTGGAGATGGTGGATATTGCTTTATTGACCAACTGGATTCTAATTTCCAAATCAATAGTTATGTATACAACAATTATTACCTGTCAACAACCGGAGGAAATGTAAATTCATTTAACAATAAAATTCTGAATGAAAGTACTACCACTGCAACCAGCAGCTTTATCAATCCTGCCTGCTATGATAATAACCAACATGCGTTGTATACTTACAAAAAATCTAATAGTACCAGTGGCGGTTCAATCAATGTAGTTAAAACCGTCACCACGAGTCCAACAGCAGCCGTGATTGACGTTGTAAATTTAAAATCCGCCGCTACTGCGCTTAAAGTTTCACCTTATACTACCTCATCAACAACTTTGTTTATAGGCACCAGTGCGGGTAGGTTAATTAAAATTACCGGCGCAAATACCGCCACTCCCGTTGAAACTGCTATTGCCGGTGCCTGGATGCTACCTCCAGCTGCTATATCATGCATCGAAATTGGAAGCAATGAAAATGAATTACTGGTTACCTTTTTTAATTATGGAATCAGTAGACTTTGGTACTCTTCTGATGGCGGCGATAACTGGGCCGACAAGTCGGGTAATTTTCCGGATATGCCCATTCGGTGGGCTTTGTTTAATCCCAATAAAAGAAAAAAGGAAGTCATCTTAGCTACGGAGCTAGGGATATATGGAACCACTAATTTTGATGCCGCTGCTCCCGCTACTCCAACCTGGTCACCCCTTAATACTGGCTTTGCCAATGTAAGAACGGATATGCTTCAAATGAGAAATTCTGATTACCAAGTGATTGCGTCTACACATGGCCGTGGACTATTTTCGTCAATGGGATTTTCTGAAGCAACTGCACCCACTATTACCGCCTTTTCACCTGTCAATGCCACAACTGGGGCAACGATAACCATTACCGGTACTAATTTTACTAATGTATCCGCGGTTAGCTTTGGTGGCTCCGATGCCGCCTCCTTTACTGTAGTAAATGCAACCACCATTACAGCGGTATTGGGAGGAGGTGCCAGTGGTTTTGTAAAAGTAATTACTCCCGGAGGAGAAGCCACAAAAGATGGATTTACCGCTATTACCCCCTCTACTTCTACCATTACCGCCTTTTCACCCGTTAATGCAGGAGCCGGTAAAACAATAACTATTACTGGCACAGGATTCACTGGTGCAACCGCTGTAAATTTTGGCGGCACTGCAGCTGCTTCTTTCACCATTGTGAGCGATGTATCTATTACTGCCGTTGTGGCAAATGGAACTAGTGGCACTGTTACTGTGAATACGCCTGGTGGTTTAGCCCTAAAATCAGGATTCGTTTTTATCCCCACCCCAACAATTACTGCAGGATCAGCAACTACTTTCTGCACAGGCGGAACGGTTACCCTTACAAGTAATGCAGCGAGCGGCAATCAATGGTATAAAGATGCAGTAGCAATTACTGGAGCTTCGGCATCAACCTATGCCGTCACAACAGCTGGAAGCTATACAGTGATTGTATCTTTGGGTGATGGGACAAGTGCTGAAAGTACAGCCACCGTTGTAACCACTTCCACAGGTAATACTGCCACGCTTACTTCTGCAGCAGGTTCCAATGCGCAGACAAAATGTATCAATACAGCCATTGTAAATATTACCTATTCCACTACCGGCGCTACTAGTGCCAGCTTTAGCGGATTACCCGCTGGCGTAACAGGATCGTGGGCATCCAATTCAGCCTCCATTAGCGGAACCCCTAGCGTATCGGGCAGCTTTAATTATTCCATCAGTTTTACTGGAGGATGTCCAATTGCAGGGAGTACTTCCGGTAGCTTAACCATATTAGCTACCCCTACTGCCCCCTCCATCACTTCCAGTGCAGTAAGTTTCTGTCTCGGCAATAGTGCTACATTAACTAGCAATACTGCTAGTGGTAATAACTGGTACAAAGATGGAGTAGCCATTTCGGGTGCCAACGGCGTTACTTACTCAGCAACTGCAGCCGGCATTTATACGGATACCATCATCAATGCAGGCGGATGCAAGGTTGGCTCCCTACCCACCACAATAACTATTATTACTTCACCAACAAAACCAACAGTTAACTGGAATGGATCAGAGTTTTCTACTGCTACCGCCACCAGTTATCAATGGTTTTTGAATAATGTGCTGATCAGTGGTGCCATCAATGCCACTTACAAGCCTACCGCCATTGGATTGTACAAAGTTGAAATTTCCAATGCCGCAGGATGTAAAAATGAAAGCGACAACTTTAACTTAGTGGTTACTGCACTCAATAATCCTGCCACCACCAGCGTCACTAATCTGGCCAGCGTATTTCCGAATCCTGCATCTCCAGTATTATTGGTCAAATTCAGGGAGGCGCCACTTACAACGCTAGATATCCGACTCTTCACGAGCGATGGTCGCACCATTAAATTGTTAAAAACCAAGGATAAATTAACCACTATTCCAATCACCGATGTACCCTCTGGTAATTATTTCATTAAAATCACTGGCAATAATTATAATCAAACTGTGGGTGTCATTATTAGCAAATAACCATTGAGTATGAAAAAAATATTCGTCTTACTGCCAATCGTAATAGGTTCCATTATTTCCTGCTCTAAGTCAAGTGGTGGTGGATCTACCCCTACACCTCCACCAGTTGCACCTGTGGAAACCCCTGTAGCCTTTACCATCAACGCTACCAATAACAGTATCTCCTTAACCAATGGATTTGCAGTTACTGCCACGCTTTCTTCTACTATGCCCTCATCAAGAGGTATCACTATTGAAACGACCCTG